>NZ_JBATKE010000051.1:0-56170 GCF_049669105.1 Eudoraea sp. | reverse complement strand
ATCCATTTGTTTATCGTCCAAACGGAAGTACTCGCCTACACTTTTGGCCAACTCCAAATCCAAAGAGTTGTTCTCCATATCTATGTTTAGTGCTAGTCCGTCTTTGTCTATTGATGGGTTAATATCATAAGCAGGAGAAAGTATCCAGCCTTTTGGAGTCAAAATAAATCCATGGTTCCGCAAATGGTCATCGGTATTCGAAACAGCAATATTAAAAACAATCCTGCGCCATAATTGGTGCAAGTTTTTATCAATGTTTACACCATTGGTTTGGATGAATTCGGCGATGTCCAGATAACTTGCAGGGCTATCTCGGATAGTATCCTCATTATTACCCGTCATGGTCATTGCAGAGGAAAAATGGATGCGTTCTTCTTGTGCCCTATCAAAACGTTCTGTAAAAAACGTATGATAGTTTCCAACTATCCTTTCGATCCTTGAAGGTGCCATTTCGATTCCACAATCTACCGCCAACCGATATGCCAAAAATTCCCATGCCCCTTTATCTATAGTATCATTTTTGGATGGAAATTTTGCTATCCAAAGGTTTCCGTGTTCATCCAAAATATTGGCTTTGGGTCTCGCACCTCCCAAAGAAGATCCTGGAGCCATGAGTATGGCCAGCCATTTTTTTAACTCATCATTGTCTGTGTCGTTTTCAAAATTCTTGGCTGCTTCTTGAAGCTCTCTAACCGATGACCAAGGTGGGGTGGGATTGTCTTCACTATTATCCAGAAATGGGCCGTCGGGGTTGGTTTTAAAACGTAAAGCTCCCATTCGGCTTTGGCCATATACTCCTAATAGATAATCAATCTCATATAAAGTCGGAGCCTTTTGATCTTTTTCTTTTGCAAGTTGAGCCGCTCGTCTTTTCATTAGTGTTCTTCCCCACGTATCAGGCATACTATCCAAAAAAACTCCAAAATTCTCTTTGTTATTGGGGTACTGCGGACCCGAATAGAATTGGATATCGGGATCTAACAATAGTTGGTGTTTTGATTTTATCCAATCCTTATCGTATTCGAAACTAAAGGCCTTTTTTCCTTTGGCATAATGAGCCGCAAGAACACCTATCAGCTTAGCTTCCGGCATTCCATGCCAATGTGCATAAACATATATATCAAATTTACCTTGTGCCATTCTTCCCTGTTATAACAAATCTAAGTCCTGTAGTTTTCTTCCGAATTCGTCATCTGTTGCCAACTTCAAGAAATCATCTTGCAAACCAAGGGCAATTAAAACATTAAAATATGACCCAATCGCGACCTTCGAATTTCCTTTTTCGATTTCGTAAAGGGTTCGTCTATTTATCCCAGCCCTTTCCGATACCTGAATGGTATTAAGCTTTCTACGCTTACGGGCAAGTTTGATATTTTCCCCAACCCGCTCCATTATCTTTTGATATTTTGGGAATAGGACGGCTTTCTTATTTTTCATTTTGGGTAATATTTATCCCAAATATACTATTTTTGGGTATAATAATACTCGTTTTAGTATAAAATTGTTTTAATAATTAACGAGTACTCATCTTATAAAAAGAGTTTATAGGCTAAACTTCCTCGCTCATTTGTAATAGAGTAAGGGTAATTTCTTCATTTTTTTGTAACAAAATCAGGGTAAATATTGTATTAAAATTATCCTAGCGTGCTGTACCAAGATTAGCTTTGCATGTAAAATATCACGAAAAATTATATTGAAACATGCCAATTCATAACCTTTTTCTTACTTCCCCCTATCCACAAAAAGTGCCCTTCAAAGCACAAATTCCCGTTGGCCAAATACATTGATTTATCCACAATTCGATGGTAATTTCTGTTTGGGGTAAGTCCGTCCCAAATCTTACCTCAAAACTTTGGGCTTGGATCCTGTCCGGTTTTTGTAGCGATTCCGGCAGATTAGCGTTAAGCAAAAACGGGATAGTGGCAGGATTACCTCGCTCCGCTCGGTGATCCTGAAGGGGGGGCCGAACGTCCAAAACAGGTCCGGTGGACCTGTTTTAGTGAGGGGCCAGCTGGTGCGCTGGCATATGTTGAGAACTTCTGCTACCTTAGAGTAATCCTAATTGGCTTTACGAAGTTTTTCATTCCCTTCGACTTTACGAAGCAAGGATGAACAGGATTACCTCGCTGCGCTCGGTGATCCTGTAGTGGGGGCGGTGCTCGAGAAAAGCCAGGCCAGCTGGCAGGCTGGCTGCTTTCGCGTTTCATGGTGGCTTACAAAAACAATTTTGACGCCCCCCGAAAACGCGAAAGCCAGACAATTCTTGTCTGGCTTTTCTCGGTCGGGGTGGCAGGATTCGAACCTGCGACCTCCTGCTCCCAAAGCAGGCGCGATAACCGGGCTACGCTACACCCCGAATGCTGAATATAGAACTATTTCAATTTCCAAACTGCAACTGACGTACCATCATTAACTTATGGCAGACATGTCGGCTGCGGCCCGCCGGTTCCCCGCATGGCGGAAAAAGGCTGGCGAAAGCGGAGAGACTGGGACTCGAACCCAGGCGACACTTACGCGTCGACAGATTAGCAATCTGCTCCGTTACCACTCCGGCACCTCTCCTGTATTTTTTAATGAACGTGCATTGTAAAATGCGGATGCAAATGTAATTCTTCATATCCTGGAACGCAACTTTTTTATTGAATTTTTAAGCGATAACATACACATTTCAAACTTTCTTAGATAATTAAAAATCCTAAAGGATGAACCCCTGGTTTTTTATACGCTTCAAAACAAATTAATTTAACTAAATTAAGGATTTCATATAAGTTCAATTTACCATTTAATGGCTTGGACAATTTTTGAAATGAAACCTTGAACTGAATAACAATACTAAAAATGGAAAGAATCTCTACTTTTATCAAACATACTTTAATTATACTATCTCTACTTTTTATGCAGTCCTGTTCTGCACAGTCTACATTAATCGCTGATGAAAAAGAAACTGTGTCAGTTGAGAATTTGCAATATTACCTCTATTTCCCTAAGGAATATGAAGAGGTAAAAAATGAAAAATTTCCCCTGCTTTTATTTTTACATGGAGGAGGAGAAGCAGGAGGCACCCTGGAAGACCTCAAAACTAATGGTCCACCTAAACTTTTAGCGGAAGGAAAGGAATTCCCTTTCTTAATATTGGCCCCTCAAAATCCCTACAAAAAAAAATGGTGGAATACCCGGGCGGTGATGCAACTATTGGACACCATAATAGAGGCAAACAGGGTAGATATTGATAGAATTTATCTGACCGGTTTAAGCAGGGGAGGAGGTGCTGCCTGGGAGCTTGCTGTACAATACCCCGATAAATTTGCAGCTCTGGCGGTAGTATGCGGAATGACCCCGGTACCCTATGCTGCCTGGATAAATAAAAATATGCCCATATGGGTTTTTCATGGAACTGAAGATCAATCAATACCTATTTCCGAGTCTGAGGAAATGGTTGCAAAGCTTAAAGCAATGGGCTATGATGTTACATTTACCAGATATGATGGGGTAGGGCATAATGCTTGGGTGCGGGCTTATAATACCGAGGAATTGTATGAATGGTTTATGAACCAAAAGCGTACAAAAGAATAATTCCTTTTTACGATGCTTTTACTTTTAAGTTTTAGAAATTTCGTTTGAGTTCCGTGTTCAATATACTATATTTATTGAAGTCAAAGAATAACCGAGATGTATAGAAAAATAATATCAGGATTAGCCATTGGTTCCGGAATACTGGCACTTGTGCTCTTGATTTTGGATGATTTTAATGCGCTGGGCCCTGTTTTGATACTTTTTTTTCTATCACTCGCTTTAGCGATACGAAGTTTTGATTCATTGAAAGGGTTTTCTTTTACCATATTAATATTTGCAGCAGTAACTGCTTCTATGTTCTATCCGGAATTTTTTTCCAAAGCAGGCAGCTTCGACCTTAAAAAACTAATTGTTCCTCTGTTAATGCTAATCATGTTTGGAATGGGGACTGCAATGAGCCTTCAGGACTTCAAGGGAGTTGTTAAAATGCCTAAGGGAGTTTTAGTGGGTATTTTATGTCAGTTTACCATTATGCCTTTTATAGGCTATGGATTAGCTACAGTATTTGGATTTCCCCCAGAAATTGCCGCCGGAATTATTTTGGTAGGTAGCTCTCCCAGTGGTCTGGCATCTAATGTAATGGCCTATATATCCGGTGCAAACCTGGCACTTTCGCTCACTTTGACTGCCGTAGCTACCCTGCTGGCACCCCTATTTACGCCTTTGCTGATGAAGATTTTAGCGAATCAACTGGTGCCGATAGACTTTTTAGGAATGCTTTGGAGTATTGTGAAAATAGTTATTATACCCATCATCGCCGGACTCGTGTTTAATAGATTTGCCCATGGAAGATTTAAATGGCTCGATAAAGCAATGCCGGTGGTCTCCATGGCCGGAATTGCAATTATTATTACAATCATAACTGCTGCCGGCAGAGATTCCCTCTTAACCCTTGGATTGCTTTTGATAGTCGCCGTAATTTTACATAATTTAATTGGCTATTTCTTCGGATATTGGGGAAGTAGAGTATTTGGTCTCGATAGGAAGTCGGCACGTACTGTTGCATTCGAGGTAGGCATGCAAAACGCTGGTCTGGCATCAGGCATTGCCTTAGAAATGGGAAGGGTTGCTACCATGGGTCTGGCGCCTGCAGTATTTGGTCCCATGATGAATATAACGGGTTCCAGTTTGGCAACCTGGTGGCGTGGAAAACCTATTGATGAATTGGTTGAAGCGAAAGATTTGTCGTAATATTATTTAAGTAGAAACAGGCCGGGGATAATCTTAAAATTTGAATACTATGAGCAGGTTATTTTGTCTTTATGGAACATTGATTCTTTTAGTTACTGGGGGTTGTAAAGAAGCTGTCCCTGTCATTACTGATTCATTTAGCTCTGAAATTAGATTAAACCAAATTGGTTATTATCCTGATGCAGTTAAAAAAGCGGTGGTTGTTACGGAATTAGAAAATGAAAAATTCATTATAGTGGATAGCGTTTCCGGAGATGCTGTTTTTTCCGGAACGCTCTCAGAGCCATTAGACTGGGAAATGGCAGGAGAAGTAGTGCGTATTGCCGATTTCAGTGAATTTACAGAGACCGGATCTTATCATATTTATATTAAAGATGTTGGGTTTTCTTTTCCTTTTGAAATAAAAGAACATGTTTTACTTCCTGTTTTTCGGGGGTCAATAAAGGGTTTGTACTTTCAAAGAGCCGGTATGGCCCTTGATAAAAAATATGCATCACAATGGCATAGGGCCCTTGGGCATCCTGATGATTCTGTTTTGTATCATCCGTCCAGCGGCAAACAAACAGGGACATTAAATTCCCCCAAAGGCTGGTATGATGCCGGAGACTACAATAAATATGTAGTAAATGCCTCTTTCCCCTTAGGTCAATTCTTTTTGCTGGAGGAGCAATATCCAAATAGTGTTTCGGATGGAGATTTAAACATTCCGGAAAGCGGTAATGCCATTAGTGATTATTTGGATGAATTGAAATATGAAATGGATTGGGTATTAACTATGCAGGATGAAGACGGTGGGATGTTTCATAAACTGACCACTAAAAATTTTGAAGGGATGGTAATGCCTCATGAGGCAACAAATCAAAGATATATTGTGGGTAAAGGAACCGCTGCTAGTCTGGATTTTGCAGGCGCTGCCGCGCAAGCTGCCCGTGTTTTTATGCCTTATAATTCTGCATATGCCGAGAAATGCCTGCAGGCAGCTAAAAAGGCTTTCAATTGGTCCATAGAGAATCCACAGCTGACATTTGTAAACCCTGAAGATATTAGTACAGGTCAATATGGAGACACCAATTTTGATGATGAATTCTTCTGGGCCGGCGCACAATTATATATAACTACGTCTGATATCACTTACCTCGAACAACTGAATAAGGAACAGATCGATTTTAACTACAGCCCTGGTGATGGTTGGACAAAATTTATGAGGTTTATGGGGATATTTACACTTTTGGAAAACAAATCACTCGTTCCCGATGAACTCTATGATGAATTAAAAGAAGGAATTTTGAGTACTGCGGATGCCCTGACTGAAAGAACAAAAACAAATGATTATTTTCAGTGTGTTGATGATTTTCAATGGGGTT
Organism: Eudoraea sp.; assembly: GCF_049669105.1. Taxonomy (NCBI): domain Bacteria; kingdom Pseudomonadati; phylum Bacteroidota; class Flavobacteriia; order Flavobacteriales; family Flavobacteriaceae; genus Eudoraea; species Eudoraea sp. The sequence goes on along the minus strand of NZ_JBATKE010000051.1, from coordinate 50,042 downwards.
CGAACAGCGACGTTCTGAATACAGCGATGATTATTGCTCAGGCCTACAGGCTGGAAAATAAACCTGAATATCTAACAGCTGTAAGGCAATCTGTTGATTATATACTGGGAACCAATGCTTTAGGATATAGTTTTGTAACGGGTTTTGGAGATAACCCCCCTATGTTTATACATCACAGGCAAAGTGCCGCTGACGGCATCGTAGATCCGGTACCGGGACTGCTCTCTGGTGGGCCAAATGATGACAAGCAGGATATAGCTGCCGGGGTAATTTATCCTGAAAATGTTGCCCCTATGAAAAGTTGGGTAGATCATGAGGATAGTTACGCAAGCAATGAAATATGTTTAAACTGGAATTCCCCTTTGACTTATATTCTGGGCTTTCTGGAACAAGAATCTAAATAACCAAATTATGAGAATACTTAAAACTGTTATCGCTATACTAGGTGTGTACGCCCTAACGGGAAGTACGGAAACCGCTTTTGCAAATACAAAAACAGAAAACGATTCAAGTACAATACAAAAACCAAAACCTCGAAACGTCATTTTTATTCTTACCGATGACCACAGGTATGACTATATGGGGTTTACAGGTAAAGTTCCCTGGCTGCAAACTCCAAATATGGATAAGCTGGCAGCGGAAGGTGCATACCTGCCCAATACCTTTGTAACTACTTCCCTGTGCTCTCCGAGCCGCGCATCTATTTTAACTGGGCAATTCTCACATAGCCATACTATTGTGGATAACCAGGCTCCGGATCCCGGGAACCTGACTTATTTTCCGGAGTATTTACAGAAAGCCGGATATCAAACAGGCTTTTTTGGAAAATGGCATATGGGTGACCACGGTGATGAGCCACAACCAGGTTTTACACATTGGGAAAGTTTTCCCGGGCAAGGGGTCTATTATAATCCTACTTTAAATATTAACGGGGAGAGAGTGGCCTATAAAGATTCTACTTACATCACCGATCTTTTAACGGAACACGCCGTAGATTGGATGGATAAAAGAGATAAGAATAAACCATTCTTTCTGTATCTTTCACATAAAGCAGTGCACGCAGGATTTCAACCTGCTAAAAGACATAAAGGTATTTATAAAGGGAAAAAGATAAAACTCCCTGCTACTTATGAACAGACCAAAACAGGCAAGTATCGTGATTTAAAATGGCCACAATGGGTTGCTGACCAGCGAATCAGCTGGCATGGGGTAGATTATATGTACCATTCTAACCGGGACTTATATGAAATGGTTGTGGATTACTGTGAAACCCTCCTTGGAGTTGATGAAAGTATTGGTAGCGTTATGGAGTATTTAAAGAAGGAAGGACTGGATGAGTCTACACTGATTATTTACATGGGGGATAATGGTTTTAGTTGGGGTGAGCACGGCCTGATCGATAAAAGGCATTTTTATGAAGAGTCTGTTAAAGTTCCTTTACTGGTGCGTTGTCCGGAATTATTTGAAGGGGGTAAGGTTCCACAGCAAATGGTTCAAAATATAGATATAGGACCCACAGTTCTGGCTGAAGCAGGGGTTAAACAACCAGAAAATATGCCCGGGGTTTCATTTATTCCTATTCTAATCGGAAATACAGAGATGGCTTCCCGTAAAGAAATATTTTATGAATATTACTGGGAGTATGATTTTCCAATGACGCCAACTGTGTTTGGCATGCGAACAGATCAATATAAGTACATGAAGTATCAGGGGATATGGGATAGAAATGAACTTTATGATTTACAGAACGATCCTGAGGAGATGTACAATTTAATCGCAGATCCGGACAAACAGGAAATAGCAAAATCTATGTCATCTGCCATATATGATTGGCTTGAAGAAACCAATGGTATGAATATTCCCTTAAAGCGAACAGTTAAATACCGTTTTGGAGATTTTAAACACCAACAAGAACACTAAAAATCCAGCGTTCTGGTTTCTTTGCCGTTATTATCAAAAAACTTGATTTGGTTTACGTTTGGATTCACTTCAATATACCTGCTGGATTGGGATTGAAAGGAGGAACCCCAATAGTATTCCTGAATCTGACTGCTATTATCCCCGAAATATAATACGCACTTAACTTCATTAGCTTTTAGTGGAACTAACTGAGGCGTTGGATTTATAGTTGTTTCGTAAACTTTTAGGAAATCATTGTTTTGTGAAGCGACCAGTATAGATTTTTCATTAGCCACGGTTAATCTTACGAGGCTTTTTGCATCACCTGGGACGAGGAAATGACTCTCCTCCAGGGGCACGGCTTTAAAACTTCCTTCTCCTTTATTCTTTAGCACAACACCTACAAAAGCGTCAGCAGGGCCTTGTTGTACTTCCATCCCAAAATCGTTCCCTACCAATGCGATATCCATGAAGTTATCATTATTAAAATCGGTTATGAGAATCCCGTAAACAGGGGCAAGTTGAGCTTCAATAGGCAGCGGATGACTTTTAAACCTGCCATCTCCCAGGTTTTCAATCCACGACGTCTGCATATAGTTAAACGTGAGTTTCATAGCATCATCCAGAAGGCCATCAGGAAAAACTTCCGGCAAAGTGGCTTCACCAAATTCACCAAAGGAGTTAAATCTTTTTCGAATTCCCACAAACTGCTTTACAACATCCTGCCAGGGATGATAAAGGTATTCCTTCTTGGTCCCTACGCTATCTCTCAGGTAATAGGAGATAAGAGGATCTATCATTCCATTATCATCCAGATCCTTTGCATATAAGCGCACAGGCATCTCTTTGTTGGCTTTAAAATAAATATTTTGCCCAAAATTGCCGGCTACATAGTCTGTATCTCCGTCATTATCCAGATCTGCAGCTGCCAGACTGTTCCACCAGCCGAAATTATCCTGAATACCACTGGAATCCGTTATTTCATGAAGAGTTCCATTTCTGTTTTCAAAGAATCGTATAGGCTTCCATTCCTCCGCCAATATAAGATCTGGCCAGTAATCTCCGTTAAAATCCGTCCATAAAGCATCGCAAATAAGCCCCGGATATTCCAGTTCAGGGGAAACTTCCGCCGTAACATCAATAAAACGAACATTCCCTTCTGTGCTTTCATTCCTGAGAATATAGGAACGGTCTGCTTTTGGATAGGCCATAGGCAATACCCTGCTTCCGATAAAGAGATCGAGGTCCCCGTCTCTGTCATAGTCTGCAGCCCTTACTGCAGAAGAGTTACTCCTCATATCAGGTATCCCTTCAACAGATTCAGAAAACCTGCCGTTTCCATCATTTAATAACAGAATATCTTTGTATAATATATCCCCAGGTGGATACTGAGCACACCCGCGGGCTATATATAAATCCAAATCCTGGTCACCGTCAGCATCAAAGAGCAGGGTACCGGCATCTTCTTCTTCCAATTCTTTGCCCTGTTTATAATTAACTTCCTCCTGAATAAAGCTCCCATCCTTTTGCTGTATAAACCAGGACTCGGCGAATTTCCTGCTAGCACTCAGAAACATGTCATCCAGGCCGTCATTATTTACGTCACCCACCGCTAGAGCAGGACCATATTGAGAGAACTTATGTGGTAGTGTACGCTGGAAATTAAAATCAATAAAGTCATGATCTTTACTTTCATGTACCAGATTATACTTTTCTGCCACTTCTTTTAGCATAGGAATAAATAGGGAATCCTTTTCTAAAGTGGTTTCCAGCAATCCTGGATCATAAGCTATATTAAGCACTCTGTCTGTTACCTGTCTTTGTAACTTCTGAATACCTCCACCGGGCCAGATAATTTTTATAGAATCTACAGAGGTTTTAGTACCAAGCCCAAAATGAAATACACTTTCAGGTTTGGAAAGATACCCTCGTCCGGAAAGCAAGGACTGCTTCTGGCTCATGCCATCAGAATAAATTTCTACGACGCTCCCGTAGGCAGCAGGGTTTTTAGCAGAACCTTTTAATTTGATCCTTAAATAATGACTTTCCGGATTTATTTGGGAAAGCCTGTTTTCCATTAGGAGTACAGGATCATTTATATTATTGATTACTAAATCCAAATCCCAGTCATTATCCAGATCTCCATAGGCCGCTCCATTGGAGTAAGTGCCAAAATTAAGCCCCCAGGTATCGGTAACATCCTCAAAATTTAAGTCTCCTGTATTTCGGAACATGAAATTTGGAATTTTTATCTCAGGAATGGCAGCTATCAATTTTTCTTTGCTGACCAGTCTGCTGGCCGTGATACGGAAATCCCCGAAATCCCTGTCGGTTACATCTTTTGGAAATCCATTGGTAATAAAAAGATCCTGCCAGCCGTCATTGTCGTAATCGGCAAAAAGAGGTGCCCAACTCCAATCCGTTTCCTGAATCCCGGCAAACATACCTGTGTCTCCAAATATAGGAAGCCCTGTTTCCGGATTTATGCCAAGATTTAGTTGTAGTGTATTTCTGGTATACTGGGATGCGTAGTTATATTTTTTAGTAAAAATTTCTTTCTGATAACTGCTGGGTCCCTGGAATAACTTCTTTCGCTTGTTGTAATAAGGTTGCATTTCTGAAGTAAAAATATCCATATGCCCGTTATTGTTAACATCAGCAATATCGCTGCCCATGGAAGAAAGGCTAAAATGCTTAAATATATCCCCGGCCCTGTTGGTGTAGGTACCATCCTGATTATTGATATAAATCAGATCATTACTCAGGAAATCATTCGCCACATAGATGTCCATCCATCCATCTTCATTAAAATCGTGAATTAGCGTACTATGACTGTATCCGTGAAAGCGAATCCCGGCTTCTTCTGATACATCTTTAAATACAGGGTGATCTGCATTATCATTCCACTCATTTTTATAGAGCCTGTCGCGGCTAAGGGAGGTGCCGTCGTCCTCTAAAGGACTAAACTGGCTTGGGTTTATTCCTTCAATCCTGTTTACGCCAATAAAAAGATCCAGGTCTCCGTCGTTGTCGTAGTCAAAAAATTGTGCATGGGAAGAATAGGTAGTGTCTGCAATCCCGTAATCCCCGCCCATTTCTTTAAATAGGGGAGTACCACTCTCATTATTACCCTGATTGATGTACAGGAGGTTCCTTCTTCTGTCCGGATTTTTATAAAATGTATTACAAACGTAAATATCCTGCTTCCCGTCAAGGTTAATATCCATAATAGAAACCCCTGAAGACCATAACAGGGAATCTGGTTTATTTATGCCCGCCGCTGTGGAGATATCCATAAATTTTAATTGTCCTTTATTGAGGAACAAACTATTATCTACCTGATTGCCAGTGAGGAAAATATCCTCTAGTCCATCACCATCCAGGTCACCCAGTGCCACACCGGAGCCATTGTAGACAAATTCATTATCAAGGATATTAATAGAATCATTTTCGGTCAATGCATTGGTGAAATCCAGGCCTGAATTTTGGGAAGTAACACTTTTGAAAAGAACTGTATTTATTTCTGCATTATCACAGCTGTTAACTAGTATTGAGAGTAAGCCAATTGCCAGTAATACAATTTTCGCTTTCATGGGATCTTTATTTTAAATCAACATACAAAAATGCGAGAACCCTGGCACATGAACAAATAAAAAGGCCGCTTTTCAGCGGCCTTTTAAAAATTATTTGCATAATAGTATTAATACCCGGGATTCTGAGCTAAAATATCAGAGCCTTGAATATCTCTTTGCGCTTGTGGAATAGGATATAATTCACTTTTACCGGCAGTGAAGCTTGCGCCACCAAATTTGGTAATTAAGTACTGACCCTCATAAGCCAAATATTCATTTAATACCGGAGCGGCAACACCCCAACGGACAAGATCAAAGAATCTGTGCCCTTCGCCAGAAAGCTCAAGCTTTCTTTCAAAACGGACTGCAGTTCGTGCAACGGCCTGAGAAGCAAAGTCTGCTGCTGTATATTCTGAGATATTGTAATTAGCGGCATCTGTACCATCTTCATTTTTAACCCAATGCTCAGAAAGAGCAGCTCTACGCCGTACCTGATTAACATAAACCAATGCTTTGGCAAGTGATCCTGCTTCTACTTCAGCTTCAGCAGCCATCAGCAATACATCAGCATAACGTATAATAGTATAATTCATAGTCGCATAACCACGTGTCCATGAACTACCATCTGTAAAAGTATTCTCCTGTGATTTGTAATAGATGTATTTTTTTGGAGAGTAAGGACCCGCATATGGGAAACTTCTAATCCAGGCAGAACCAGGATGAGGAATCCAATCTAAATAAGGAATGGTTTTTCTTCCAATGGAATGATCAATTCTTGGATCTAACGGACCTGAATCAGGTACAAATGTTGATTCATCGTTACCGTTAACAATAACGTGGAAAAAGGCGTTTTGAACTTCATTGGCAGGATCATTATAGGATCCGTCTAACAATGGCAGACCGTTTGCCTGTGTTCTAAAGGAATTAGCTAAAGAGAAACTTGGCTGAAAGAATCCACAGCAGTTACCAGGACCGTCAGGGCCCGTGTTGTAAGGGTAATTTAAATCATCAAAGGCATTGGCATTATTGACACTTCCAGTATTATTAGCAGATTCAACATCCATTACAGCTTCTGCATGGTTATCATTTTCCGCATTGTAAATTTGAGCGTAATCATCTAATAATGCATATTTCAAACCATTGGAAGTAACTCCATTAGCAATAACATCATCAAACCAGGTTATAGCTTCTGAAAACTTCCCTTGAAATAATTTGGCTTTGCCCATATAAGCTGCTGCAGCCCATTTATTTACACGACCGGCATCTGTAACAGCAGGTAAATTATCATACGCATACTGGAAATCAGCTTCTATTTGTGCCCAGGCAGTCCCTGAATTTGGAATAAGAATAACTTCCTCTGATGGAAGAGTTTCATCAAAAACCGGGATGCTACCGAAATGCTTCTGAAGATCAAAGTAAAAATGACCGCGTAACATTCGGGCTTCACCGCTAATTCTAGCAGCATCGGCTGCGATTAGAGCATCGGGATTAGCCGTAATTGTTGCAAGGACCCTATTCGCTCTTGCAATGCCTTCATAACGTCCACGCCATAAATTATTCAAATCCCCACTTGTAGGATCTGTTTCATAACGCTGAATGGGGTTGATAGTCGAATAATCCCCTGCATCTGTTCCTTTATTGGCTTCTCCACCCATAATAGAACCGGTAACCCAATGGTTGGGACCTTCAAACCTGTTTCCAAAAACGCCATTCAATGCAGAATACGTCCCAATAAGTAGGGCTTCAATACCATCAGCTGTTCCCAACTGGGCATCACCCAATGAACCTGCAGGCGGTACTTCTAAAAATTCATCGCTACATGAGACACCCAACACGAGGGCGCACATGACGAAAACTCCGAAATGTTTAATCTTTTTAATTGTCATCATAACTTTTTTTTTCAAATATAATTAAAATTTTATCATAATTATTCATAATCAAGGTCTTAGAGTCCAATATTAACATTTATCAAATAAGATGGTGTTACCGGGTAGTTACCTAAATCAACACCAAATTCGGTATCAGCAATACCACCAACAACAGGGTCTAATCCGCTGTAACCCGTTATGGTCCAAATGTTATTGGCAGAAATTCCTACTTCAAATTTGCTAAGTACATTGGAATCATTAACCAGTTGACTAAAAGAGTAAGTAAAAGCAAGTCTTTGAAGTCTTGCATAACTACCATCTTCTACATACCAGGAATTTGCCGTTCCACTGGTACTTAGGTTAGATGCACTTTCCCAGATAGGAGCAGCAGCGTTGTTACCTAATTCAGGAGTCCATGAGTTAAATGCAGCGACACCTTTTGCAGAGCCTTCAAAAGTACCAAAGAAATCTCTATACCATTTAGATTGGTTAAATATTTCCAAGCCTGTAGACCAGTTCCAGAACATCTCCATCCTTAAATCCTTATATTTCAAATCTATGGTTGCCCCACCGCTGTAATTCGCTACAGGATCACCAAGATAGGTTCTGTCATCCGGGGTAATTACACCATCTCCGTCAACATCCCTATATTTAAATCTACCTACACCGGCTCCGTCCTGTGCCGGCGATGCGGCAACATCGGCTGCACTATCAAAATAGCCTATGACATCATATCCAAAAAAGGAAGACAATGGCTTTCCAATCTGGTTCCTTGTAGGATTTATACCTCTTGCACCCTCTAATTCTAAAAATTCGATACCTGGCGCAAAGGCCACCACTTCGTTTTTAAGGAAGGTGTTATTAACCGCAAATTCAAATGTAAAATCTTCTGTGAAATTTCCTTTATAAACTACTCGTAAGTCAATTCCCCGGTTAAGCATAGACCCAACGTTTCTGGATGGTGCACTTGCATAGTTTCCGGTTACACCTGCCAAAGGCACAACGAATAAAAGGTCTTCGGTATCGCGTTTCCACCAGTCGAATTCAATATCTAAATGGTTGTCAATAATAGTAGCATCAAAACCAATGTTAGTAGTTGTACTGGTTTCCCATTTAGCATCCGGGTTCCCTATACGGCTGGTAGCAAAACCTTCATCGGCACCACTATTTTGACCTTGTATCGGGTAAAAGGTATTCCCTAAATCTGAAGCGGCCAAAGAAAACTGGTTGGCAGGGTCTACGTTGTTGGAGTTACCCATTTCTCCCCAGCCTACGCGAACTTTTAAATCCTGAAAAAAGTTTTGGTTATCCATAAATGATTCGCCAGTTATCCTCCAGGCGCCTGAAAAGGCGGGAAAGGTACCATATCTGTTGTTAGCCCCGAAGACGGAAGAACCATCTCGCCTAACAACCCCAGAAACATAATATCTTTCGTCATAGTTGTACTGCAACTGGCCAAACAAAGAACTAAAATTAACACCTTGTCTTATAAAACTTTGGACTACCGGGCTTTGCACTGCAGAGAGGGTTACAAAGTCTAAATCTGTAGAGAACGGGTTAATACCGTTACCTTGAATTCTTCTTCCCCTAGGTGCAGCTACCGGGGTATTGGTTCCTTCAATTGCCTCCTGGCCTATTAAAACTTTTAATTTGTGTTTGTCAGCAATTAATTTCTCATAGGTAATGGTATTCGTAAATGTCCATGAGAAGCCATATTCTGAGCCTTCACTAAAAGAAAAACTAGCCGAAGGTTCAGAATCTCCCAAATACCTGTAATTGTAATCTCTATTGTTAAAATTATAATAGAACCCGCCTATACTGCTTCTAAAAGTAAAGCCCTCAAAAGGTTTGATCAGTGCATAAAAATTACCAATGGCACTTGCTGAAAACGCTCTATCATCACCTCTGTCCTGAACCAATCTTCGTACAGGGTTACGTCCGTTGTTAAAACCTGCAGCCCTGGTACTGGCATAGCTGCCAAAGTCATCAAACACCGGAATAATGGTTGGCATACGATAGGCCTGAAGTACTTCAGACTCCGCATTAGCAATACCTTGACCTCCTGCACCACCTTCTTGGCCTAAAACTGAATTATAGGTAACCTGCAGGTTTTCACCAATACTTAACCAGGGTGCCAGATCAAATTCTGAATTAACACGGGCAGTATACCTGTCCTGGCTGTTCGACAAAAGAATTCCCTTTATAGACTGCATATTTAATCCTATATAGAAGCGTCCGTTCTCGTTACCTCCATCAAAACCAAGGCTAATCCTGGTCTGTGGTGCAACCCTGGTAATTTCTCTATACCAGTTAGTTCCTGCAAGGTTTGGCCTGATTAAAAATACATTTTCCGGATCTGCTTCATAATTTGCCTGTATCTGTGCTAAATTTATATCGCTTTCAAATACACCATTCTGCCCATCTGCATGCAGATAATCCGGGAATCTTGGTGTTGCATTAGAACCGTATTGCGGATGTGTATACTGTGGTGCAGTACCATTAGCCGCAGCATTATTTCTATAGGCAATATGCGTATAATCCGCCATATCCTGCGGATTCAGCATTTTTGGTGACCCTGCTACATTGGGATCAGTAACACCACTTTGAATATTAATTGAAATGTTGGTTTTTCGATCTCCGCGTGATCCTTGTTTTGTTGTATAAACAATTACACCGTTTGCTGCTCTTGCTCCATAAATGGATGCCGCAGCAGCGTCTTTAAGTACTGTAGTCGTAGCAATATCGTCCGGGCTTAAGAAATCAATACTTTGAATAGGTACCCCATCTACTACATAAAGTGGTTGGTTACCGCCAAAGCCGCCATATCCACGAACCCGCACCTGACTTTGAGTTCCCGGCTGGCCATTAGTGATTACTGTAACACCGGCAACCCTACCAGCTAATTGTTGTTCCACATTACCGGAAGGAATTGCTGCCAGCTCCTCGGCACTAACAATGGATACCGCTGCTGTGGTTTCCCTTTTTGATTCCGTGGTATACCCTGTTACTACAACTTCGTCTAATGCAAGCCCTTCTTCAAGAGTTGCATTTATAACACTGGAGCTACCCACAGTCAATTCTGCCGAATTGTAACCGGTGTAAGAAAATACCAGGACATCCCCGGGACTGGCCTGGATGGAATAATTTCCATCAAAATCAGCCGCGGCACCGGTTGAGGTGCCTTTAATTACCACATTCGCTCCAGGAAGCGGAACCCCGCTTGCATCTGTAATAGTTCCTGTGATGGTGGATTGAAATGCTTCAATCGTCGTTACTGTTTCGAGACTTGTTGTCGGTGCTGCAAGAGCAAACGAACAAACAAGCCCCATAAGTAATGAAAAAACCTTGATACTGGACCTACTGATTTTGCCAGCACAAGATTTTAACGAGTGATAATCACTTTTTAGAATCATAATCGTTTGTTGTTTAGTTAGCTTTAATTAATTGATTTTCATGATTTTAAATAACACTTAAAGCGAAAACGTTTGCGGTTAATGTTAAAATAAACCATAAATTTTTGATAATATTAATAAAATTATGCGAATTATATAATAAACGATAACAATATTTTGTCAATTAGTTGTCAAATAATGAAATATTAGGAATTTGTTATATAAATAAATTTAACATTTTGTTGTTTTTTGTCAATTCTTGTAGACTACTACTTTTTTTTTTAATAAAACAATACCTTTTGGGGTTAACCAAAAGGCATTGCTTACTACGCTACTGATACTACCTTACGATGAAGGGCATCACAATTGCAATCGTTCCCCTATGATTTGCCAGTCAGAAACGGGAAACGCCGCGCTAATTCAAAAAAACCAAGCGCAGGTTGGGGAAACTATTTTTAATGCTGTAATTCATTCATTTCAATTAAATGTAATATGCTTTTTACTGATTCATTGGTTGATAACCTATCTTTGGGTGTGTTTTTACAATAGTCGACCAAAATATTTATCGACGTGGTGGCTACATGGGTTCTGGTGTCTGAAGACGCATAATAGATAAAAACGGTTCCGTCATTATCTGCTATCCAACCATTAGAAAAAAGAACATTTCCCACATCTCCTACAATCTCTTTATTATTCGGAGCCATAAAATAACCCCCGGGCTGATAAATGACTTTAGATATATCCCGCAGATCTGTCATAAAAAGATATAATACATATCTTAAACCTGCGGCGGTATTGCGGACTCCGTGTGCCAGGTGAAGCCACCCTTCTTTCGTTTTAATTGGTGAAGGTCCCAACCCGTTTTTCAATTCATATATAGTATGATAGGCTTTTTGGTTTATAATTGTCTCGTCAACAACCTCGGGGTGGGTCATGTCATCTATAAACCCCAGCCCAATGCCTCCTCCGGAACCAGTTTCAATAAATCCGTCCTGGGGTCTTGTGTACAGGGCGTATTTACCCTGAACAAATTCCGGGTGCAAAGTCACATTCCTTTGCTGGTTGGAACCCGAAATTAAGTCGGGTAAGCGCTCCCAGTTCTTCAGATCCCTTGATCTGATGATACCTGCGTTTGCGATTGCAGAAGAAGTGTCCCCGTGTGGAGCATCCGGATTTTTTCTTTCTGCACAAAAAATACCATAAACAAACCCATCTTCATGAGCAATCAGGCGCATATCATAAACATTAATATCCGGATCGTTTAATTGTGGAAGTAGTAAGGGCTTTTCCCAGAATTTAAATTTATTTATTCCATCCGGGCTATCTGCAAAGGCAAAATAAGATTTTCTATCGCGCCCCTCAACTCTTACTACCAGGGTATATTTATCATTCCATTTAATTGCCCCCGCATTAAATGCTGCATTAACACCTATACGTTCTAAGCCATACGGATTAGACGCTGCATTTAAATCGTACCGCCAGTTTATTGGTATATGTTCAGCAGTAATCACCGGATACTCATATCTGGAAATTATCCCACTATTTTCCGGAATTGCATCATTAGGTCTATTTATAAGTTGCTGATGATTTCTCATAAGCTGCTCATAATTCCAAATCCGTTTTTGGTTTTTTAGCCTGCCTGTTTCCATCACGTTACATTTGTTGGTCTAACTTATCCCACCAGAATTTTTTAAGGAGAAAACCGCAAACGGCAAAAATTGCAAGCGATATCCATAAGGACGTATATTCTCTGAGGATTAAATATATAGGCATAATTACGAGAAGTGTCTGAGCTGCGGTACCTATAAAAATATTAAACATGTCCATTTTGAACATTTTGTTTTTTATAAAATCCGGATCCTGAGCACTAACTTTTTTCTGTATGGGTTTCCAAAAACCCCAGGGCCTTGTTTTTTTATAAAAATTAATTAGAGTGGCTTCATTGGTAGGCGGCCCCATATAAGTTCCAATTATACAGCCAAGGGTGGTAATTATAAGAAACAGGGGGAAAAGATAAAGTTCCAGCGTCTCTTTAAAGACCAGTGGAAAAATAATTGCAGGTATCAGGCCCGATACCATTCCCCAAAAATAACCGTAGCCGTTAAATCGCCACCAGTGCCATTTTAAAGTATTAGAAACTACATAACCACCCCAAAGGGCAGAAACTATCCATTGTAAAACAGAATTAACGTCCTCGACGAAAAACCCCAAAGCAATACTCACTATGACAACCAGTATGCCACTGCCATAATTCATCCATTTTACCTCTTTTGGTTTTGCATCTTTTTTATATCTTAAGTAAACATCATTTACAATATAGGCCTGAGCCGCGTTTAAGGTTCCGGCAAAAGTGGACATAAATGCAGCCAATAAGCCAGCCAGTAAAAGACCCATTAAACCAACAGGCACAAAATTACTTATGGCCGAGGGAAGAATATTTTCAAAATCAATTATTCCGGCACGTTGCAGATCCAACTGATCATAAAAAAGGATGCCCAAAACTGCAAAACCACCTATCATAAGATATCTGGTAGGCATAAGAACAATCGACACGAATCCACTCATTTTTGCAGCTTCTTTTGGCGATTTGGTAGATAGTATTTTCTGCATATCATAATTTGGTGCAGGACCGGCGATACTGGCCAGAATACCTTTGAAGACAACCAGCATAAAGAACAATCCAAATAATGAATAGCCGTCTGAAGCAATTTTGTCGTTAACTTCTGCAATAAGGCCAGTCCAATCAATATCCAGAGTCCATCCAAAAAAGGGATCCATCCAGCCCTCGGGTACGTTCAGCGTATTTGAACCCATTGCCTGCCAGGCTATGAAAGCTATGGCAAATGAGGAGATGGTCATTATTGTAAATTGTAAAAGATCTGCCCAAACGATACCAGACATGCCGCCAAGCACCGAATAAAATACAGCAAACAAAGTAAAAATAGTGCCATAGAAATGTGGGACATATTGCAATGGGACATCAAAAGGAATATAGGCGCTTACTATTTCCCAGGGGATAAATATTTCAACAAATTTCCCCAGTCCAATAAACCCATAGGCCAGAAAGCCAAGGCAACTAATAATGGCAAAAGCCACAACAACGGTATGCGACAATTTGCCGCCCCTACCTTCACCAAATCTGAATAAAATCCATTCGGCCCCGGTTGTGACATTGGAACGCCTTAACCAGGCGCTCAGGTAGACCATTAAAAATATCTGATTAAACACAGGCCAAAGCCAGGGTATCCAAATACTTTTTAAACCGTATACAAAGGTTAAGGTAACCAGCCACATGGTTCCGGAAATATCAAACATCCCTGAGGCATTAGAAAGACCGAGCATATACCAGGGCAGGGATTTGCCGCCAAGTAAATAATCATCTTTGCTTCTTTGCGCCCTTTTGCGAAGTATAAGACCAATAAGCACAGTAGCTAAAAGATATAATAGGATTATTGCAATATCTATTCCCTGCAGCATATTTTGTTTTAACTTAAAAATTAAAGATTAATCAAATAAGTTGGAATTAGTAAAAATTAGTGTGCTTTTTTGAAAATTTATAAAAATATACACCCTTCATTTGCTAAATTCTGGTTCAAATCTAAAATATTTGTTAATATTGTTTTGGTATTATTTTATCATATCAATGAATTATAACGACAGATCTAGCATTGAATAATGGAATTATTAAAAAGAATTCATCGTGAGATCACGCCTCTTTCTAATGAAGACAGTTTTCTGGTTTTCGACAGAGTGAAGGATTTTTTTGATTATCCAGTGCACTTCCATCCGGAATTAGAACTGAACTTTATCTCCAATGGCAAAGGAATCCGCAGAATTGTTGGCGACAGCATTGATGAAATTGACAATCTTGAATTAGTATTGGTTGGCTCTAATCTTTTTCATGGATGGGAACAACATGAGTGTATAAAAAAAAACATACATGAAATAACAATTCAGTTTCATAATGATCTCTTCGACTCCGCTTTTCTTGGCCGTAGAATTATGAAGCCCTTAAAAGACTTGTTTGATAGGTCAGCTCATGGAATTCTTTTTTCCGAAGAAGTAACCCGTAATATGGCACCGAGAATACTGAAAGTATCAAAACTGGGTGGAATCGATTACTTTATGGAACTATTTTCAATTTTATATGACCTGGCGACTTCAAGAAATCAACGGTTGCTGTCCACGACCACAATTCTACTGGAAGACTTTGAGCATAATAATAAACTCAAAACATTATATGATTATGTTCAGGACAATTATTCAGCAAAAATGACTCTTCAGGAAGTGGCAGATATAATGAATATGAGTAGTGTTTCATTTAATAGATTTATTAAGAAGCGAACCGGTAAGACATTTGTAGAATATGTAAATGATATTCGTATAGGTTATGCTTCCAAATGGTTAATTGAAAGAGATTTGAGCATATCCGAAATAGCTTTTATGTGCGGCTTTAATAGCATTGCAAATTTTAACCGGGTTTTTAGAAAAAGCAAAGGTAGTACGCCTACTCAATACAGGCAGGATTTTTCCGGTATTCGCAGAGTACTATAACTTCATAGGAGTAGTTAATACCCTTGGAGGGTTTTCTATAGCACTAAGCTTACACTAAATTGTCAATTTCTTGTACATTTCTACCAAACTGGACAGACTGCAAAATATTTCAAATAAATAATGTAATTTAAGCATGCTATTATCTGATAATAAAGACCGTAATTAATTAAATAAAGCCTATGCAAATAAAAGAATCACCAACTATGTATGATGCAATAATAGTTGGTTCCGGTGCCGGTGGAGGCATGTCGGCCAAAGTCCTGGCAGACGCTGGTCTAAAAATTGCCGTCGTTGAAGCAGGACCTTTTTTTGATCCTGCAGATCCGGAGCAAATGACCCAGTTAAAATGGCCTTACGAATCACCGAGAAGAGGTGCAAATACTACCAGAGATTTTGGTGAATTTGACATGGCGTATGGAGGCTGGGAAATAGAAGGTGAACCTTATACGCGTAAAGAAGGTACGAAATTCGACTGGTACAGGTCACATATGCTGGGGGGAAGAACCAACCACTGGGGAAGAATTTCACTGCGTTTTGGACCAAAAGATTTTAAGCATAAAGATATAGATGGCCTTGGTGACAATTGGCCAATTGGTTATGAAGATGTAAAACCATATTACGATAAGGTAGACAAACTTATTGGGGTCTTTGGTACTAATGAAGGACTTCCTAATGATCCGGATGGATTTTTTCTACCACCGCCAAAACCGAGACTGCATGAGCTTATGTATATTAAAGGTGCGCGTAAATCCAATATTCCGGTTATTCCATCCAGAATGTCTATGCTCACGAAAAAAATTAATAACGATCGCGGGGTATGCTTTTACTGTGGTCAGTGTTCTCGTTCTTGCCAGGTATATGCTGATTTTTCTGCAGGTTCCTGTTTAATTTTTCCTGCTCAGAAAAGTGGAGGTCAGGTTGACCTCTATGTGAATTCCGTCGTTCGGGAAGTAACAACGAATGAAGAAGGAAAAGCAACAGGGGTCTCATATATTAATAAGGACGACCGCAAAGAGTACCAGCTAAAGGCAAAAGTTGTTGTACTAGCAGCTTCTGCGTGTAGTTCTGCACGAATTCTCCTGAATTCAAAAAGCAAACAGCATCCTAATGGGCTTGGAAACAGCAGTAATGTTGTTGGGAAGTATCTTCATGACTCTACAGGAAGCAGCCGGGCCGGATTTATCCCGGGTCTGATGAATCGGAAAGTTTACAATGAAGATGGGGTAGGTGGAATGCATGTTTACACACCCTGGTGGCTTGATAATAAGAATTTAGATTTCCCCCGGGGGTATCATATTGAGGTCTGGGGAGGAATGCGGATGCCTAATTATGGCTTTGGATTTAATCCAAATGAGTTTAATAAATTTTTTAACCTACCGACCGGAGGTTATGGCGAAAGTTTACGTAAGGATGTGAAAAAATATTACGGCTCTGTCCTGGGTTTTGGAGGCCGGGGAGAGGCAGTTGCCAGAGAAGATAACTATTGTGAAATAGATCCCACTACCGTCGATCAATTCGGAATCCCGGTACTTCGTTTCAATTATAATTGGTCAGATTTTGAAAGAAATCAGGCCAGGCATATGCAGTCCACATTTGAAGAGCTTATCCACAATATGGGAGGAGAAGTCCTGGGTGATACCCCTTCAAAAGAAGAGGATTATGGGCTTTTAGCTCCTGGTAGAATAATCCATGAGGTAGGAACCACGAGAATGGGCGATGACCCAAAAAAGTCGGTGGTAAATAAATTTCAACAGTTACACGATGTCAATAATGTTTTTATAACTGATGCGGGTCCGTTTGTTTCGCAGGGAGATAAAAACTGCACCTGGACCATTCTGGCCTTGTCATGGCGTGCATCGGACTATATTGTGGAACAATTAAAACAGCAAAATATCTAAAAAATGGATAGAAGGAAGAGTATTAAATCAATCTTACTTGGAACCGTTGCCGGTGGTCTGGTTGTTCATGGTTGTAAACCCGAAGCAGCAAGTACTGAGGAAATTGCAGCAGTTAAATCAGGTGAAAATCACTTTGGGAGGACACCGGAAGAGAAAGAGCTTATTGAAAAATTAAATTCTGAACAATTTTTTAATGAGCATGAATTGGGTACCATTGCAATACTGAGTAATCTGATAATGCCTCCGAATGACAAATTTGGCGGGGCTACAGACGCCGGAGTTCCGGAATTCATTGAATTTATGGCTAAAGACGTCCCTAAATTACAGACAGATTTACGGGGAGGCCTTATGTGGCTGGATCATAAAAGCAATACGGATTTTGGTGCGGAATTTAAGTCGATTACTGAAGAGCAACAAAAACAAATCCTGGATCTAATTGCGTTTTATGATTCCAAAATTCCCATGGATGAGCAACCACTGGAAATACAATTTTTCTCATTAATGCGGAACCTTACACTTACCGGATATTATACCTCTAAAATTGGTATTGAAGAGCTGGGCTATAAAGGGAATATGCCAAACGTTTGGGATGGTGTACCTGAAGATGTATTGCAGCAGCATGGGTTAGCTTATGATAAGGAATGGCTCGCTAAATGCGTGGATCAAAGCAAGCGAGGCGTAATTGCGGAATGGGATGATAATGGTAATTTATTGACGTAAATAAAAAAATAAAAACATGATGAAAAAAAATAATTTATTAATTCTGGGCATGGCAATTTTATGTTGTCAGTTTAGTAGTTATCAGATGGTTGCTCAGGAAGTTGGTTTACAATTGTATAGCCTGAGAAATCAATTTAAAACTGACGTTCCAGGAACGCTTAAACTGGTTAAAGACTGGGGTATTACCAAAATAGAAGGTGGTGGCAGTTATGGACTTCCGATGGACGAGTATAAAAAATTACTCAAGGATAATAAACTGGAAATGGTTAGTGTGGGTGCCGGCTATGAGGACCTGCAGAATGATATAGAGAAAGTCGTACAAAACGCTAAAACATTTGGTGCCAAATATGTAATGTGTGCATGGATCCCACATGATGGAAATACCTTCGATATTGCCAAAACTAAAGAAGCTACCGAGGTTTTTAATAAAGCAGGGAAACGACTAAAAGAAGAAGGGATTACTCTGGCGTATCACGCTCATGGTTATGAATTCAGGCCATATGAGGACGGTACTCTATTTGATTATATGGCAAAAAATGCCAATCATTTTGCTTTTGAGATGGATGTGTATTGGGTGCATCATGGAGGAGGAGACCCACTTGCACTTTTGAATCGCTATCCTGATAAGGTTGTATTGCTGCACCTTAAGGACATGGAGCATGGGGTAAAAGGCAACGATACGGGGCATGAAGATGTTGAGACCAACGTAGTACTGGGAACAGGTCAGGTAGATATAGCAGGTGTGGTTAATCGTGCTAAGGAGCTCGGGGTGGTTAAATATATGTTTATTGAGGATGAGTGCTCCAGGGTTGTGGAGCAGGTACCTCAAAGTCTTAAATTTCTTAAAAGCCTTTGAGAATAGTTATTAGATCAATCCTTTGGTGTTCTATGTTCTTTGCATTTGGGACTGGATGTAAGAATAATGAAATGCAAAATGAAGCCCAAATTAAGCCAAACATTATCTGGTTGGTCGCAGAGGATCAATCGCCCGATTTTTTTCCGATGTACGGTGATAGTACAATCGCTCTGCCTAATATTGAATCGCTTTCTTCGGATGGTGTAGTTTTTACAAATGCCTATACGCCTGTACCGGTTTGTGCCCCTACCAGAAGTGCCATTATAACAGGGATGTACCCAACCACATTAGGCACTCATAATATGCGCACCTATAATGCCTATTCTAAGGAGAATCAGCCATCGATAGGGATTCCCAGTTATTCACCTTTAGTTCCGGACGGAGTTAAAATGTTTACAGAATACTTGAGAAAAGAAGGTTATTACTGCACTAATAACGCCAAAGAGGATTACAATTTTAAAGCCCCCCTATCTGGTTGGGATGAAAGCAGTTCAACTGCCCATTGGAGGAACAGGCCAAAAGACGCTCCTTTTTTTTCCGTTTTTAATTTTAATGTTTGTCATGAATCAGGTATCTGGAAACAAGGAGAAGAAGAATTATTCGTTTCACCAGATTCCATAACCGTTCCACCATATTTTCCTGATAATGATGTTATTCGCCATGATCTGGCGGTTAATTACTCAAACTTAAAACGATTGGATGAACAATTGGGTGTAATTATTAATCAATTAAAGGAAGACGGCTTATATGAGAACAGTATTATTTTCTTTTATGGAGATCATGGGGGTCCCTTTCCAAGGCATAAACGCGCTTTGTATGATACGGGTATAAAACTGCCTTTGGTTATTAAATTTCAGGATAATTTAAAAAAAAGCAATTACGATGACCAAATTTTAAGTTTTATAGATTTTGCCCCAACCCTTCTTTCCTGGGCCGGCATAAGCCCTCCGAAGGTTATGCAGGGTAAGGCACGATTTGGAGTTTATAAAGACAGTACGGCAAGCAAGTATGTTTTCGCCACTTCAGACAGGTTTGACGAAATGTATGATAAATTACGCGCCGTTCGAACTAAGAGATTTAAGTATATCAGGAATTACAATACCGATATATCAAATGCAATGGCGGTTAAATACCGGGAACAAATGCCTATGATGCAAAATATGATGTCTTTGCAGGCTTCCGGAAAATTGGACTCTCTTGCTTCTTTGTGGTTCAGAATACCCAAACCAGAGGAGGAATTATACGATACGCAAAATGATCCTTATGAATTAGTGAATCTTTCAGACCAAACACAATGGCAGGATACTTTGGTTCATCTGAGAACGGTTTTAAACACCTGGATCAAAGAAACCAATGATTTGGGCAGATATCCAGAAAAGGATTTGATGGCAATGTGGTTTCCAAATGGAGAACCACCTAAATTAGAACCACTTCAAATGGTTGAAAAAGGGGAAAAAATTAATCTGATTTCAAAAAAATCAGATGCTACCATTATATGGAAACAACCCGGGGATGTCAGCTGGCATATTTTTTCTCAACCTTTAGACAAGAAAGCTTCATTTATTGCAAAAGCTGTTCGGATTGGTTATACGGATAGTGATGACTTGCTTTATACTGTAGATTAACTTCTAATTCAATTTATTAAAAAGCAGCAATCGAAAATCTATAACCTCTTCGCCAATTATTTCGGATGCCCGAAGGGTAAGTTGCCCCTTACCTTTTTTTAATTTCATTATTCCCATGGAAACGGGTTTAAAATCTTTTATATAGGATTCAATTCGGGGAATCCGGTCATTTTCCATACCGCTGAGTGGCGTATCATGATATTCAGTAATCTTTTTACTAAGACTATTGGAATCTAATTCAAGCAGGATAGTAGATCCAACATTTTTTTCAGTACAGGTATAATGCAGAATAACCTCATAGTCGCCATCTGACAAAACCTCTATATCCCAAGTGATGGAATCGCTAAGATTCTTCCAATTTGTAAAAAAGGAACAATTTGGATATTTGTTGCTTCGTTTAATTCCACCATGGGCAATTCCGTCACGTGCAGGGAGTTGGGTAGTTTTAAATTTTGGATGCCCCAGGGTAAATGGCCTTATTGCCTTAGAAGCAACCGGCACTTCTTTTAGCCAATTCTCTTTTGCGTTTAAGTGAGAGGTATACACCTCAGGGTAATCTTTGGCCACATCGCGTGTCTGACCTAAATCTGTTGGAATATGGTAGAGTCGGTTTTCATCATCCAATCGAAATTCCTGTGATCTCACGCTGGTTTTATCATTCCAGTGGTTATAAATAAATCGGGATTCCCAGGAAGGATTTTCTTCAAAAATCAAAGGCTCCGTATTAAGCCCATCCAGGGGTTTTTGAGTTTTGGTTTCAATACCGGCTAAACCGGCCAAAGTAGGCAGGATATCTATAGCACTTGCTATCTGGGTTATTTTTTTGCCAGTTGGGATGGCGTTTTTCCAACTGATAAACAAAGGACTGCGAACACCACCTTCATCTACAGAACCTTTTTTACCGCGCATTCCGGCATTCCAGCGCCATCCGTTGGGGCCATTGTCTGAGAGGTATACGATAATGGTATTTTCCTCTAGATTTAATTCCTGAAGTTTATTTATTATCCTGCCAACATTATCATCAATATTCTCCACCATGGCAAGTGCGGCCCTTGTAAAGTTGAGATCTTCAATAATGGTATCCCTGTGTTTTTCAGTTAATTTCTTATCCTTGAATTTATCCCAATACTTGTCCGGGACCTGCATGGGACTATGAGGTGTATTATAGGGTATATAAAGGAAAAAGGGTTTTTCCTTATTCTTAATTATGAATTCCAGGGCTCCATTTGTGAGATCATCCGCTAAAAACCCTTTTCCTTTTACGAGTTCGCCGTTATGCTCTATAAGTGGATCAAAATAATTACCCCAATGCCCGGAAGCAAAACCATAAAATTCATCAAATCCTCGTGCATTAGGATGATAAGGGGGTTGCATGCCACTGTGCCATTTACCATAGGCTGCTGTTTGGTAACCGGCCTTTTTAAATACCTCAGCAATTGTGGTTTCGTCCAGATTCAGTCTTTCACCGCCGGCAGAAGTAGCATAAACACCAAGTCTTTGAAATTGCCTTCCGCATAGTATCTCGGCTCTGGTAGGAGAACAAACTGGCTGAACATAGAAATTTTCAAAAGAAACACCATTTTGTGCCAGCGCATCAATATTAGGCGTGTTGAGGTTGCTGTTGCCGCTTATACTTAGATCGCCCCATCCCTGGTCATCTGCTATAATTAAAACAATATTTGGCCGTTTTACTGTCGTTCCACCTTCCTCTTTAGTATCACACCCCAGGAATAATAGAAGTAACAGCAAACTTAAATTCAAATTCATTTTAATCCGATTTCACAGCCAATCCTACCATGCTGTCAGCTGTACCATAATAAAGGAACCATTTATTTTTATAAAAGACCAAACCTTCAATAAAAGTGGTTCCCGCTGTGTACTGCCCACTGGTTTCATGAGGAAGACTGGGGCATATAAACGGTTCTTCATGTCTTTTAATAAACCGGGATGGATCTTTAGCATCAAACAATACCTGACCCCCGCAATAGGTTCCCTCAGCTACTTTTTTACTTGCGCCTTCTCCACTTAGATTTTTGCCATTGTAAAGCAAAAGTATTCCATGTTCCGTATAAAGGGCAGGAGGTCCGGGTTCGGTTAAATGACTGTCAAATTCACCAATAGTAGGAGTAAAAACATGTAATAGTTCACCTTCTTTATCCAAATAAGGTTCCCAATCGATGCCGTCCTCAGATTGTGCTAAATTGACAAATAACTCTCCCCAATACATTAAAAATTTACCATTTACTTTTTTAGCGATTAGCCGTCCATTTTTTAACTCTGTTACTACTGATCCAGATTTACTCCAGATATTATTAAATTTCCCTTTTTGAAAACTTTCAAAAACCGGCCCATGCTTGGTCCAATTCTTAAGGTCTTTTGATGTAGCACTTGACAATCTGGCCACATCTTTGTTCCAGCTCGTATACATCATTAGATAAGTCCCGTCGGGCATTTCTACTACTCTGGGATCTTCGATGCCCCCGGGGTAATCCCACTTCTGAAATTCATCTTCTTTTGGATATAAAACCGGTTCGGGGTATTTGCTGAAATTTATTCCGTCTGTACTGTATGCAAGGCCAATGCGTGAGGTTCTTCCTCCCAAAATAGCTTCGGGGTTATCCTCGGACCTGAAGAGCATAAAAACGGTGTCATTCCTCACCACGGCAGCGGGATTAAATACATCGGCTTTTTGCCATTGTACATCCTCTTTTGTTATGGGATCCATGAAAACATAACTGGAATCTGCTGTCATAATAGGATTTATATCCGTTTTTTCGAAGCCAAGCATCCATATATCTGCCTCACTAACCGTTGCCTTAGGTTTTTCTTTATTATCCTCTTTACAGGAGATAGCCGTTAAAGAACAAAAAATTAGCAATAATAGGATACTTGTTTTCATTTGTTTAAATTATTTGTTGTTTTTAGTTTAATCCAGGCTGTTTCAATAGCCTTACAATTTCCATGCAAGCCCTGCTGTTGTGGTAGGGACATTTCCAGGGACCAACCTTATTTTCATTCTCATAAGGTACACCTTCTTTATCAACTCTAAAAAACCATTCCCCATTTGTTTTGTCTATAATTGTCTGTTCAATAAAAGCCCAGATGCCACTGGCAATATCAAGGTATTTATTTATTCCTGTTATATTCCACACATACAGTAAACCAACAATGGCCTCGGCCTGAGGCCACCAGTGTTTATCTGTGTCTACTTGCTTGGTGTGCAAATCCATATTGTTATAAACTCCATAATCACTATCCAGGGCCTTCTTTATAAAAGAATCGGCGATGGAAACTGCCAGAGATTCTGTAGATATAATTAACTCTTTATTGCCTAATTCACGCGCGGCATTAATCAATAACCAGGCGGCTTCAATATCGTGTCCGAAAGATACTTCGGTAGACAAAGAGTTCCAGTCGCTGCTAAAAAATAATTTAAAGTGACCATCTTCTGTTGCGAATCTGTTTAAAACCAAATGGATTAAATTCTCGAGGGCGCTGCCTGTTTTTTCGTTCCCGCTTACCTCGAACAGGGTAGTGTAGGCCTCAAGAATATGCAAATGGGTATTCATGGTCTTACTGGCATTGAGATCCTTTTCACTGAGTCTCATATCCTCTATGGGCTCCCAATTACGTTTAAAGCATTCAATATACCCCCCTGAATTATGGTCCAGAGCTATTCTCTCTAATTGATAAAAAATTTCCAATGCCCAGTCCAGTGCATTTTGGTTCCGGGAATATTTATAGTATTCAGCAAGGGAATAAATGGTAAAGGCCTGGGCGTAAGTTTGTTTTCTTGTTATTGATGGGAAGCCTTTGTAATCAACCAACCAATACACCCCGCCATATTCCTCATCTTTAAATTTGCCTTTTAAATAATTAAAAGCCCGTCCACAAATCTCCAGATATTGGTTATTGCCATAAAAATTTCCTGCTGCTGAAAAAGACCAAAGAATCCGTGTATTAAGTATAATTCCTTTATGAGCTTTTGGGATAAGCCTGTTAAAATGATCGCGCCTTCCATAAAAGCCACTGAAGGAATTATCGACTGTATTTAATTGCCAAAAGCTTAGAATATTTGCAAGTTCCTGAACTGATTGCTTTATAAATTTGTCATGATTTATATCGCGCTTCTCGGCTGGTTTGTTGTCTTTGCTACCTGATTTTTTTAACATCATTCAGAAATAAGACATGTGATAAATTTTTATATAAAATAAAATCTGATGCACTGGCCTGTCCGGGATATGGAGCAAAATAGTGGTTTGGCCACGCATTTCTCCAAAATAAAGCCCAGGAAATCCCGCTTTTGGCTATATGCCGGTCAAGAACCTCGGTCCACCAGTTGGCAATAGGGATTTCATTTAAGCCAGCCTCTGAAAGAACATACGGTTTGTTTTTATCGGCCGCTATTTTTTGTAACAGACCAATATTGTTTTTAAGGGCCATAATAAACTCTTCAGAGCTACCGTGTTGATAGATGTCAATTCCCAATATGTCTACATATGAATCACCTGGATAATATTTTAGATAATCCTCTTTTTTTTCTAAGGTATTAGGGGAGTAGGCATAAAGCATATTATGTACGCTATACTCCTTGGTAAGAATATCAAAGGTTTCTCTCCAAAGACTAATATATTCTTCCGGGTTGCAATTGCCTTTACCCCACCAGAACCAGTCACCGTTCATTTCATGAAATGGCCTGAAAACAACAGGAATGCTATTGCCTGATTCATCTTTAAGCTCGTTCATAAAGTTCGCCAGTTTAGAGAGCCATGCCTTGTATTCATTGTGTAAATTTCCCCCTTTAAGTATTTCAGTAACCGCAGCGGTAGTATCCCAGGCACTTTTTTTTGATACCGGATTATCAGGATGCCAGCTCAAGGTGATGATGCCTCTCATCTTATGCGCTCTTTGGATTAGCTTTTGCATTAGTTTAAAATCTACGGTATCAAGATTTATGGAATGTCCCAATTCTATATGCCCTAATTCAAAGCCGTAAACCGCAGGATACGCTCCGCTGACATCATGAACGTCACTTCTTTTTATACTACCATCGTTTTTCCAGCCCATGCCATATGCCGTGGCATCCTGGTGCCCAAATGCATAACCGACTTTGGCAATCTCTTTAATTCTGTTGTATAAGTATTCAGTTTGTCTGCTTCCCATTTTGTCAGCCAGGGCAGCTTCCTGTTTCATTAAGGTAGTTGTCGATTTACAGGACTGCAGGAGAACCAATAAAAGAATGATTTTAATCCAATATGTAATGTTTTTGCGCATGGGTAAGTATTCATCTATAAAGTTCCTCAAAAATTAATAGAATCTCTAACTAAATTGAATCATAATTCGATCTGATTTTTATCTCATGCAGGCCACATCAGACAGTATAATTTGAATTTGGGAAAGTTTTTGGAAAAAACACTTTTGAATAGAAATGAGTTATTAGAAGTACATGTGTTTTTAATTTTCTCTAACTTCGTAATTAAACTATTCAATTGCCGGAATCACTTTTGAAAACCATCACATTTTTTTGTTTTATTATCCTCTTTACCGGGTGCAAAGAAAAATCGGTAAAAGAGAAGGCATTGGATACCAAATCGGATTCAGTAATTGTTTTGGAAACACAAACACAATCAGGCATTGCTCCCGGGGAAGACGCGCTCAAATCTTTAGTTGACATGGCTGATACTACATTCGTGCGTTTAGCCGACTATAGCAGTGATTTTGAATATGATCTTAGATATGCCACAGAAAACAATTTTTTAAAAGCCAAAGTTTACAACTGTGCAGAATGTTATACGCGAGTAAAGACCGCAAAGGCCTTAATTAAGGCAAACAATGATTTTATAGAGCAGGGATACAAAATTAAGTTTTATGATTGTTACCGGCCTAATTCTGTGCAGTATAAAATGTGGGAGATTGTCCCGAACCCGCAGTATGTGGCGAATCCTGTTAAGGGTTCCATACATAATAAAGGGGGTGCCGTAGATATTACCCTGGTAACATTAAGAGGAGATGAATTGGATATGGGCACCGATTTTGATTTCTTTGGTAAAAAGGCATATCACGATAATATGGATTTACCTAAGGAAATCCTGAAAAATAGAAAGGTCTTAAAAGAAACTATGGAAAAATACGGGTTTTGGTCAGTAAGGACGGAGTGGTGGCATTACAACCTCTCCAGCGCTTCCAATGACCGCATTGCAGATTTTAAATGGGAATGTAATTAGACAAATTTCAGAGATGGCTAAACCAATGAAAAACAGACAAAAGATTAGGATAATATATACTTTTTTAATTTCATTTTTACTTATTCAAGTTGTTTATCCCCAGGACACCATTTTGCCGCTTTGGCCTGCAGATGCTGTTCCCAACCGAATTGAATCTGATGAAGTGGAGATACTCGAAAAAGGAGCTATTCAAAGGATAAGTTATGTGCAATATCCCCAAATAGAGGTGTATTTACCATCTGAAGCCAATAGTACGGGTAAGGCAATGTTAATTTTCCCGGGAGGCGGATATCATATTTTGGCATATGACTGGGAAGGCAGTGATATTGCCAAATTTTTGAATTCAAAAGGAATTGCAGGGATAGTGGTAAAGTATAGGTTACCTATTTCAAAATCCTTAGAAAATAATCAGTTTGTTCCTTTGCAGGATGCACAAAGGGCCATGAGGCTTACACGGTATATGGCGAAAAATTGGAATATTGATGATAACAAGATAGGCATTATTGGATTTTCTGCGGGCGGGCATCTCGCATCTACCCTTGGGACCCATTTTGATGATGAGGTATATAAGTATGTAGACGGCGCCGATTTATTAAGTGCCCGACCCGATTATATGGCCTTGGTTTATCCCGTGATATCCTTTTCTGATTCTTCAGTCCATAGCGGATCAAAAAAGGCCCTATTGGGTGATGAGCCGGATAATGAAAGTATTACCTACTTTTCAAATGAGCTTCAGGTTTCAGAGAATACGCCACCAACAATTCTTTTCCATGCAGCTGATGATAAAGCTGTGCCGCCCGAGAACAGTCTGTTATTTTTTCGGGCTCTAAACCAAAAAGGAGTGCCGGCAGAACTTCATATTTATCCGGAAGGCGGTCATGGCTTCTCATTAGCCACGAAGAACCAAAGTCTTAGCAGGTGGACTCAGCATCTGTACGAATGGACGCTCCAATTTTAATATAACCGAAATTCAATCAAATAAACTGGTTCGGATGGGGATGTACGTATGGACTGCGATAAGGTCTTTGCAATAATTTTGTCGCTTCTAAATCATTAACTACCACAAAATTTTTAGGGTCATAGATCAAAGGTCTTTTAACTTCCATAGACATATTTGCAAGAATACAACTGGCTGTTGAAATGTGACCGTCCAAAATGTCGGCAACCGGTTTTGTTCCTTTGTCTATAGCCGCCAGAAAATCGAGCATATGCAACCTCGTGGCCGGTGCCGCATTAAGTTCGATGTCTTTTTCTGTTAAATCTTCGGGATATTTCTCTTTTTCGTAAACTACATCCATATGTATTGGTTTGCCATCTCCATATGGTACAAAATCATATTGCATAGTACTCCCGGAAAGTGTTCCCTTCTCACCAAATAATTTAAATGACCATGGGTATTCCGGATCATCTGGCGTCCCCCAACTTCTGTGCTGCCAGATGCAGTTGAGATTATCATATTCAAAAATAGCCGATTGTGTGTCTGCGATATTGGATTTACCGTCCTTTTGAACATAGATACCTCCGGTAGAACTTATGCGGTTGGGCCAATCCAGGTCCAGCATCCATCTAACCGTATCCAGCATATGAACACACATATCGCCCATTATTCCATTACCATATTCCATAAAAGTCCGCCACCATCTTTTGTGCGGCAAGCCATCATATGGTCTAAGCGGGGCAGGCCCTGTCCACATTTCATAATCCAGAAAATCCGGGACTTCCTGAACGGGAGGATTTCCATTTGCACGCATATGGAAATAACAACACATCTCAACATGAGAAATTTTTCCAAGCATCCCGGTGTCTACAATATTTTTTTTGGCGTGTATTAAGTGGGGAGTACTTTTGCGCTGTGTTCCCACTTGCACAACTCTATTATACTTTCGGGCGGCAGCTACCATGGCCTCTCCTTCAATTACATCAACACTAATAGGTTTTTGAACATAAACGTGAGCCCCCGCCTTCAGGGCATCAATGCATTGGAGTGCATGCCAATGGTCCGGGGAGCCTATCAACACAATTTCAAGACCTTCTTTTGCCAGCATTTCCCGATAATCCGAATACTTTTTTGGTTTTTTACCTGATCTCTGACGCTGGGCAACGAGATTGGCCGTGTTCTCTACGAAATTGCTGTCTACATCACATATCGATATAACTTCTACATTAGCAACCTGTATGAGTTTGAAAAGATCGCTGCTGCCGTACCAACCGGCACCAATAAGTCCTACTCGCCAGGGCTTATCTCTGTACATAAGTTCAAATCCGTAAGTACCGAATGAAGATAATACGGCCGCTGCTGTAGCACCTTTAAGAAAATTTCTCCTGTTAATGTTGAATGTTTTGGATTCCATGTATTTATGATCAATAGTTATACTTAGGTGGTTATATTATTTAAATATACCGAAAAATATTTTTGCTATGATTTCACACATTTTAGAATCTGGAGCTTGTTATTAAGATCCTTCACAAAAAATAGATAGTGCTCCCCGCCTTCCAGTATTTTATGTTTCTTTCTAATATCAGCCACCGATAACGGGAAGTTGCGAATGGTAACATTTGCTTTTCCAATATTAAGAGCAGCTATTGACTTTTTATTATATGGGTTAACAGAAAGTATTTTAAAAACTCTCCCGGGAAATTTAACCAGCTTTTCCGAGGTGTATAAATGCGTATGCTCGTGTAACTTTTTTAAATGGAATTCATTTCCTATGGTTTTAAAAGCCCCGGCCTTTAGAATAGCTGCGTTTGGCTCATACAGGAAGTCCAGTGGCCCGGAGAAGTCAGATTTGGTTAAATATTCACTTGAGCGTTTATATGCAAAAAACTCATCCTGTGTATTTTTGATATTTATTGTTTTTATTAAAGGCTCAGCAAGATATTGGTCCTTAATGATCCATAGTATTTCTTTAACATCATTATTCAATGCAACTACATGAATTTCTTCAACACTTTTCAATTCCTTGAGACCCATGGCAATATCTAAGAGGGGAGAGGTCTTTAGCAGGATAGCTTTTG
The DNA here is from genome assembly GCF_049669105.1 of Eudoraea sp. Taxonomy (NCBI): domain Bacteria; kingdom Pseudomonadati; phylum Bacteroidota; class Flavobacteriia; order Flavobacteriales; family Flavobacteriaceae; genus Eudoraea; species Eudoraea sp. The sequence continues at coordinate 20,419 of NZ_JBATKE010000051.1, read as the reverse complement.
ATTTTTCCTTCAATAGATCTAAATGTTCCGTGATATCCGGCGAACAATCCGATAATTTAAATACTTTGCCCTTGGTTTTATCTCTTCTGGAGGGATCTATATAAATCCAATCATATATTTTATCAGACTTTTTTAAATATTCTATTCCATCAGTATATACAACTTTGATACCATCTGCTCCAAGTACTTTTAAATTATGCGCAGTAATTTCAGATAATTGTTTACTAATTTCACATAGTATGACTTCGGGTATTCTTTGACTAAAAAAATAACTATCCACACCAAACCCACCTGTTACATCCAAAAGAGATTTACCACTAAGTAAACCTGCCTTGTAGATAGCTGTTTTTTCTGAGGAAGATTGTTCAATATTTAACTTTGAAGGAAAGTATATTTCTGCAGTCCTGAACCATGTTGGAAGCTTAACAGCGCATTTTTTTTTACCTTCAATCTGTTGCGCCAGTTCTTTTGAAGAAATTGCATCAAAATCACTCTTTTTAAGCAACACTGACATGATGTCAGTATTTAAATTATTATTTATATAATCCTGTACACCAGTGTTTAAGATATTCTTATTCAAAGTAAAACTATAAATTTTTTGTCAAAGACTTCACGATCTTATTTTCGGCAAAAAACTCCTTCAAAATTACCTTAATTACGGTATAACCAGGCACTGCAATGATCATTCCTGTGATACCAAAGAGGAGTCCGCCAGTGATTATGATAAGGAAAATTTCCAGGGGGTGAGATTTTACACTATTGGAAAAAATAAATGGCTGAGAGAAAAAATTATCAACCAATTGCCCGATTGTAAAACCTATCATGACATAGATAGTTTTAGGTAAAATTACCGTGCTGAAATCGGCTCCTAAATTACTGGTCATCGTTAACAATGCCATCAAAAAAGCACTAATAACAGGACCTATATAGGGGATAAGATTCAAAAGAGCACAAAGAAAGGCTATGACCACAGGATTTTCAATACCAAAGATTAAAAGAACTGTCGTATAGATGACGAATAATATTGAAATTTGAAGTACCAATCCTCCAAAATACCTTGATAAAAGTAGTTTTATAGTATGCATTGATTTTTTTAACCTGGGTTCCTTGTTGTCAGGAATAAGGACCATTAAATTCTCCTGTAGAAGTTTGCTGTCCTTAAGGTAAAAGAAAGCAATAAATAGCACTGAGAACAGACCAATACTCAAACTTCCTAAAAGACTTACGATAGAATTTAAAAATTCCGGAATAACACCAAAATTGATCTTAGAAAATATCTTGGATTCCCGAAGCTGCATTTTAATATCTATTGTGGTAATACCAAAATAGTTTGTCACCTCCCGGTAAAGGTTTTCAATATTTTCTTGTAATGCATCAATATTTAAGAGGGAAAGGTTTTGTCCTTGTTTTATCAATAAGGGTATAAACATTGAAACTATTCCGATTACAATCCCCAAAAAAAGTACCATGGTTAAAATCACAGCCAGAGTGCTTCTCATCTTTAACCTTGTTTTTAGGAATACCACCACAGGCCTTCCAATAAGTGAAATAACCACAGCTATGGCTATATAGATCAAGAGTGTGCTGATTTTGAAAAAGAAATAACAAATAATTAGAACCGCAATAATAACTGCCACAGCCCTCAATATTCCATCTGCAATCATCTTTGAATTCATAGTTTAATTTTTAAATGCGTAATGTATAATATTAGCACCCATCTGAAGGGCTTTAAGGCGCACTTCCTCAGAATCATTGTGTACTTCCGGATCTTCCCAACCATCACCCAGGTCCGACTCATAGGTAAATAACAACAGTAGTCTGTTTTCATGAAAAATACCTAAAGCCTGTGGTCTTTTTCCATCATGTTCATGGATCTTTGGCAAGCCTTTAGGAAATTCATATTGTGTTTTAAAAATCGCGTGGTCTGCGGCAATCTCAATGAGTTCCTTCTGAGGAAAAACTTTTTTAAGTTCTTTTCTTAAATAAGGCTCCATACCGTAATTATCGTCAATATGTACAAATCCTCCCGAAAGAAGATATGTTCTTAGATTATCCGCTTCATCCTGGGTAAAGAAAACGTTGCCATGACCAGTCATATGTAAGAAGGGATACTGAAAAATTTCTGAGCTGCCCACGTCCACAGTTTGAGGTCGTGGCTCAATTTCTGTATCAATATTTTCGTTACAAAATCTGATAAGGTTAGGTAAGGCTGTTGGATTCGCATACCAGTCGCCGCCACCATTGTATTTTAAAATTGCGATTTCCTGTGAATTAACATTGACTATCCACAAAACTGTTAAAAATAGGGGAAGTAATTTCATAAAAAAGGGTCACTTGTCACGTTTCTAAAGATACTATAATCACAATAAAAAAAATTCACTTCTAAAAATCTTTCCCTTAAGCAATAATTCAAAATTTAGGTTTCAAGTTTAATTTGAACGCTATGACCTATAAATAAATTAAGACTTAAAGGCTTTTAGGATCATCTATTAATTAATGCCACAGCGGTACAGGCAACTATAGCGGCTGTTTCAGTTCTAAGTCGGGCTTCACCAAGGGATATTGGTAAAAACCCTTTTTTATAAGCCTCTTTTATCTCCTTATGAGAGAAATCCCCTTCGGGACCTATTAAAATAGTTACATCCTTATCTGCGGCGACGCATCGTTTTAGGTCTAGTTTCTCTTCCTCTTCACAATGGGCAATAAACAAGAGTTCTTTATGGTCTTGTGCTATAAATTCTGTATAGGAAACCGGATTATTTATTTTAGGCAGGTACGTCCGAAGTGATTGTTTCATTGCCGACTGAACTACTTTTTGTAGCCTCTCCATTTTAAGAATTTTCCGCTCTGAATGATCGCACAGGATGGGAGTTATTTCATGAACACCAATTTCCGTTGCTTTTTCTAGAAACCATTCGTAGCGTTCAGCGCTTTTGGTAGGAGCAACGGCGAGGTGCAGCCGGAACATTTTAGGATGCCTCTTTTGCGTCGAAATTATTGCCGCTTTGCACATATTTATATCCGCCGCTAGTATTTTGGCAGTAAACAAATCACCTTTACCATTAGTGATATAAAGTTCGTCTCCTTCTTTTTTGCGTAAAACTTTAACAATATGTTTACTTTCCTCTTTATCAAAAGAGAACAGATTTGCGCTATTATCCAGCGAAGGGTTATAGAAAAGTTGCATAGTTAAAAAAAGAAAAAATTAGTTAATTGCTATTTAATTTAATGTTGACGAATTCTAATCCTGACCAAATCCTTATCACTTCTAATTCAAAGGCCATTTCTAATTAAGATATAATTATATCACATATCTCGCCTTTGCCCCGATACGCTGGTCGCTGAATTTACCATCAAGATACTTTAAATAGCCAACAATACCAATCATTGCCGCATTATCGGTGCAGTATTCAAATTTTGGTATATATGTGTTCCATCCGTATTTGATTTCACTTTCCTGTAATGCCTTTCTTATTCCGGAATTAGCAGAAACGCCACCTGCTATCGCTATTTCTTTTATACCGGTTTGAGCGACAGCTTTCTTAAGTTTATCCATCAAAATACCTATAATGGTATATTGAATCGAGGCACATATATCATTCAAATTCTCTTCAACAAAATTTGGATTTTTACTAGTTTCTCTTTGAATAAAATACAAGATGCTGGTCTTTAAGCCACTAAAACTGAAGTTTAGGCCTTTTACCTTTGGTTTTGGGAAAGGAAAAGCTGTAGGATCCCCTTTTGCGGCATGCTTGTCAACTAATGGTCCTCCGGGATATGGTAAGCCAAGAATTTTTGCGCTCTTATCAAATGCTTCTCCAACTGCATCATCAAGGGTTTCCCCAAGAATTTCCATATCAAAATAATTATTGACCAAAACTATCTGAGTGTGACCGCCACTAATGGTTAAAGCTAAAAATGGAAAGGGGGGCACTTTTTTATCACCTTCTTTTATAAAATGTGCTAAAATGTGTGCCTGCATGTGATTAACCTCTATTAATGGCACGTTTAGGCCCAATGAAAGTGATTTGGCAAATGAAGTCCCCACTAGTAATGAACCTAGTAGTCCGGGTCCGCGGGTAAATGCTATGGCTGATACTAGTTTTTTGTCGATATTTGCCTTGGCTAACGCTTGGTGTACTACCGGAACAATATTTTGCTGATGTGCTCTTGATGCAAGTTCCGGAACAACACCACCGTATGCCTCATGAATTTTTTGCGTGGCTACCACGTTACTAAGCATGTTGTCGTTATACAAAACAGCGGCCGACGTATCATCACAGGATGATTCAATAGCCAGAATATATATATTTTGTTTATCACTCATGGTTTGGAACAAAAATTGGTAGCACAAAGGTAAAACATAATAGCCCTATCAAAAAACTGAGAAAAATACTCGTTAGAACGCTTTTAGTATTCCTGCTGGCTTGCGTTGTAGGGACTATTATTCTTTCTATTCCTGCTGTGCAGACTAAGCTTGCGCGTTACGCGACTGACACTCTAAATGATAAGTTTGGCACCAATATTAATGTAGACAGACTTAGAATTTCCCTTATTTCCTGGGACACGGCCTTAAAGGATGTTTATATTGAAGATTATAAGCAGGACACGCTGATCTACATACAAGAGCTGTCTACCTCCATTTTAAGTATGCGAAATCTTATTAATGGGAAATTACAATTTGGAGATATAGACATAGAAGGATTACTTTTTAATCTTAAAACTTATAAAGGAGAAAAAGATAATAATCTCGGAGTTTTTGTTGACAAGCTGGATGACAAAAAACCCCGTGACCCGAACACACCGCCTTTTTACTTTTCTTCATCAGATGTTCAAATAAAAAATAGCACATTCCGGTTAATAGATATGAACAAGGAAAAAGTTGAAATATTAAATTTCAGGGACCTAAACATAGATGCCGGTGATTTTCAAATTCTCGGACCAGAAGTTACTGCGGTTATCGAAAGTTTATCATTAAAAAGTGCTTTGGGTATCGATGTCGAAAAACTGGCTACAAATTTTAAATACACCAAACAGCAAATGCGATTTGATTCCCTGCAAATCCAAACGCCCAAATCTAATATTGTAGGTAATTTATTATTTACTTATAACAGGGAAGACCTCGCACAATTTATAGACAAGGTAAATTTAAATGCAGATTTTATAGATTCATCAGTTGCATTGGATGAGATTAATATGTTGTATGACCAATTCGGTTCAGAAAAAATAGTAAATTTTTCTGCCACTTTAAATGGGGTGTTAAATGATTTGAATGTAGAACAATTATTTCTGCAATCAGATAATACAGGGATCAGAGGGGATTTTAATTTTAAAAATATTTTCTCAAAAGACAGTATTTTTGAGCTCGATGCCAAAATAAAGAATATTACTACCAGCTATTATCAGATGAGATCATTATTACCTCAAATATTAGGAAAATCTCTTCCCTCTACTTTCCAGAGGCTAGGACAGTTTACGGTAAGGGGAGATGCCTTTATTACACCAAAATCAATAGAAACCCAGGCAAACCTGAACACAGCCATAGGAAGCAGTTATGTAGATCTTACCCTAACAGAAATTGACAATATAGACAATGCGAGATATAAAGGATTTGTGTCCTTAATTGATTTTGATTTGGGCCGTTTTACAGATAATAAAAGTTTAGGTAAAACAACTATTGATGTTAATGTTGAAGGTAAAGGTTTTGTAAGCAAAAATCTGAATACTGAAGTTTTAGGACAGGTGTATAGCATTACTTTCAATGGGTATGATTATAAAGATGTAAAGATTTCCGGTATCCTGAAGGATCAATTATTTGACGGGTCTTTAATCAGCAATGATGAAAACCTGCAATTTAGATTTGAAGGACTGGCGGATTTTAGCACAGATAAAAGTAGTTTCAACTTTAATGCTTCGGTAGATTATGCCGACCTGAAAATATTAAATTTTATAGATGACAGTGTGTCCATATTTAAGGGCAATGTAAGTATGGACATCACAGGAAGTTCCTTTCAAAGTATTGAGGGAGATATTAAGTTTACCCAAACAAATTATCAAAACATAAATAACACCTACTACTTTGAAGATTTTAAAATTGAATCCACATTTTCTGCAGATTCTACCCGGTCTATAGAAATAAATTCTCCCGATATTATTACAGGATATATGAGGGGTAAATTTAAAGTAAGGGAACTTGGTAGACTAGTACGAAATTCAATAGGTAGTATTTATACAAACTATAGACCATACGAAATTTCAGGAGGTCAGGAAATGGCCTTTAATTTTAAGATATATAATAAAATTGTTGAAGTTTTTTTTCCAGAGGTTGAGTTTGGCCCAAATACTTTTATCAGGGGTAATATAATCGCAGATCAGGGAGATTTTAAACTCAATTTCAAATCGCCTTATATTACGGCTTATGGCAATGAATTAGACAGTATTGATTTTAGGATTGATAACAAAAACCCTCTTTTTAATACCTATCTGGCTGTTCAGGATGTTTCAACTCCTTATTATGATCTAAAAGACTTTAATCTGATTAATACCACCTTAAATGACACGCTGTTCTTTAGAACAGAATTTAAGGGAGGTAGTGAGTATGATGATAGTTATAATTTAAATTTTTACCACACTTTCAATCAGGACAATAAATCAGTGATTGGCTTAAAAAAATCTGACGTAAGTTTTAAAGGGAATACATGGATTCTAAATCGTGAAAGCGATAGCAAAAACAAGGTGATTTTTAATAGTACCCTGGATAGTATTACTATAGAAGAAATAGTTATGAATAATGATAACAGGGAACAAATAAGGCTAAAAGGACAACTTGCAGATTCTACTTTTAAGGATTTGGAACTTCAGTTTAAAATAGTCTCCTTAAATAAAATAACCCCTACAATAGACAGTTTAAAGCTCAAAGGGGAGATTAATGGTACCTTAAATGTTCTTCAAAAGGACAATATTTACTTGCCCGTTTGCAATTTGGACATATCTGAATTTGGAGTAAATGATATAGACCTCGGGAACCTTACCATTGGTATTGTTGGTAATCGTGACCTTACCGAATTTTCCGTTAATTCTCAAATTAAGGAAAACGGGCTTGAAAAATTTGGAGTATTTGGCAAGGTCACAAGGGATCAGGAAATACCTCAGGCAGATTTGGTGGCTACGTTCAGTAATTTTGATATGGAACCTTTTAGTCCTTTGGGCAAGGATATTATTTCCAATATTCGAGGAATGCTCAATGGCAATGCTCAAATAAAAGGAGATATAAGGAACCCTGATATTGAAGGCCTTTTGACTATGAATAATGCAGGGCTTTCTGTGCCTTATCTTAACGTAGACTATGATTTTGGAGCTAATTCTGTGGTTAAATTAAATGAACAGACTTTTAATTTTCAGAATGTGAAACTTATAGATGTCGCTTTGAATACCGAGGCCATTCTGGACGGTACAATTAAGCACCATTTCTTTAAGAAGTGGAATTTTGATTTGGATATAAATACCAGTGGGGATAGGTTTTTAATACTAAATACCGAATTTGAAGAAGAAAAACTCTACTATGGATCCGGTTTTGTTAATGGTACGGGACGAATATTTGGTCCGTCTAATGCCATGAATATTAATTTTGAAGGTTCAACAGCCAGGGGGACATCTTTAAAGATACCAATAAGTGATGTGACCTCTGTAGGCGATTATTCCTTTATCACATTTATTGATAAAAATGAAGTTGAGACTATTGATTTTGAGCGCCAGCTCAAAGAATATGACGGATTAGAACTTAGATTTGATTTGGATGTAACTCCAGATGCAGAGGTTGAGATTGTGCTTGACCCCAAAACCGGAAGTTCTTTAAAAGGGACAGGCGCAGGTTTGGTTTTTATAGAAATTAATACAAATGGTAAGTTTAATATGTACGGCGATTTTGTGGTGGTCACCGGGTCGTATAATTACAAATTTGGGGGAATTATTGACAGGACTTTTAGTGTTAAACCGGGAGGAAGCATTGTATGGGACGGGGCACCGCTTGATGCAACTTTAAACATGGAAGCCGTGTATTCCCTAAATGCGAATCCGGCTCCTTTACTGGATAATTCCGGATATAGCAGGCGAATACCAACGGATGTGGTTATACGGCTAACAGATCAGTTAGAACGACCTACAATTGATTTAAATATTGAATTTCCAGGCACAAGTTCTACCGTAAAATCTGAATTGGAATACAGGCTCCAGGATCCGACAATAGAAGAACGAAATGCATTTTTCCTGCTTGCTCAGGGAACTTTTGTCAGCGAGGGGTCAGGTATAAACCAGCAGGCAGTTACTGGCAACTTAATTCAAACGGCCTCCGGCTTATTAAACCAGGTTCTTGACAGTGGCGGCAATGATAAGTTTGATTTTGGGGTTACTTACGAGCAAGGCTATCTGGATCCTAACGATATTTCTACCGAAGACAGAATAGGGGTAACTGTATCTACTCAGATAAGTGACAAAGTTTTATTTAATGGTAGGTTCGGGGTTCCTGTGGGAGGGGTAAGTGAAACAGTGGTTGCGGGCGACGTGGAAGTACAGATTTTATTAAATGAAGAAGGAACACTGCGCGCCAAGATTTTTAATCGCGAAAATGAAATACAACAGTTTTTGTCAGAACAACAGGGTTATACACAAGGTATTGGTATTTCTTACGAGGTAGATTTCAATAGTTTTAAGGAACTAATGCAAAAGATTTTTAGGAATAAGAATGTCGAAACAGAGGAACCTCAGGCAACGGCTACTGTGCCCACTGCAGTTATGGGAAAGGATAGTTTAATAAAATTTTATCCTAAGACAAATATTCCAAAATTGTGATTCATCCATTATAGTAATGTTTATATGATATACTAAAAAAAGCACCCCGTAAAACGGTGGTGCTTTTTAAAAAAAATTGTATTTTAACCTATAATTAAATTTAAGTGAATGAATTTAAAACATTATATATCAAGCAATTGTAATTTTATCATCTAAATATACATTTTGTATTGCGTTCAAAAGCTCTACTCCGTCTGCCATAGGTTTTTGGAAGGCTTTTCGTCCGGATATTAACCCCATACCTCCGGCTCGTTTATTAATCACAGCGGTTTTAACAGCCTGAGCCAAATCATTATCGCCGGAAGATCCTCCGGAATTTATTAATCCCGCCCTGCCCATAAGACAATTCATTACCTGGTATCGGGTAAGATCAATTGGATGATCAGTGGTTAATTCTGAATATACTTTCTCATGTGTTTTGGCAAAATTTATGGCTTTAAAACCTCCGTTGTTTTCAGCCTGCTTTTGTTTTACTATATCTGCCTGAATTGTCGAAGCCAAATGATTGGCCTGTCCGGTTACGTCAGCTGAAACGTGATAATCAATACCATCTTTTTTAAAACCAGGATTTCGAAGGTATGCCCATAAGACGGTTACCATACCTAGTTCATGAGCATATTCAAAAGCTTCAGTAACTTCCTGAATTTGTCTGGTGCTCTCTTCTGAGCCATAATATATTGTAGCTCCAACTGCGATACAACCCATCTCAAAAGCCTGATTCACACTTGCAAACATTATCTGATCAAACTTATTGGGATACGTAAGTAATTCATTATGGTTCAATTTAAGGAGAAATGGAATCTTGTGTGCGTATTTTCGTGAAACAGAACCAAGGACACCAAGAGTAGATGCAACGGCATTACAACCACCCTCTATTGCAAGCTCAACAATCTTTGCAGGATCGAAATAAATTGGATTTGGCGCAAACGAGGCACCTGCAGTGTGCTCAATTCCCTGATCCACAGGAAGAATAGATACATATCCGGTGCCACCCATTCGTCCGTTATTAAAGAGAGTTTGCATATTGCGAAGTACGACAGGATTTCTGTCTGAAGCGGTCATAACACGATCCACAAAATCAGGACCGGGCAGATGTAGATGTTCTTTTTTTACCGTGTTACACTTGTGATCTAAAAGGTAATTGGCTTCTTTACCTAAAATTTTTTCAATGTTAAATGACATAATAGTATAGTTTTCAATCTTCCTATAAAGATACGCCGATAAAGCCACTTTTTAGGCTGATTTTAGAGGTTTTTTTTGGAAAATGTTAATAAGATATCAGCATAATTTAGTACTTTAACCATCCTAGTTATTTTGTGGTTTTAAACTGAAAATTAAATAAAAATATATCATGGCAAACATTAAGAAGACCAAAGGCACCATCGGCATCTTAACCGGAGGTGGAGACGTTCCCGGACTTAATCCAGCAATCAGGGCGGTTACTTTCAGAGCAATACGTGAAGGATATAGGGTGATTGGTTTTAGAAGAGGGTGGAGAGGATTAATAGATATTGAAAGAAACAGTAAGCACGACAACAGCAATAACTTTATGGAACTTTCCCAGGTAGTGGTGAACAAAGCAGCCAGAACCGGTGGGACTTTTCTTCATACTTCCAGGACCAGGGCAAGTCATGTATCTAAACTAATGGTTCCAGCTCATTTAAGAGATACTTATAAGGAGGAGGTCAATGACCTTACACCGGAAGTGATCAAAAATCTCGATTGGCTGGGTGTAGACTATTTGATTGCGATTGGGGGAGACGATACGCTTAGCTATGCCGTTCATTTGTTCAAACAGGGAGTTAAGGTAATGGCCATTCCCAAAACCATGGATAATGATGTCCCCGGAACGGATTATTGTATAGGTTTCAGTACATGTGTTACCAGAACTATTAGTCTTACAAACAGTCTTCGGACCGCAGCAGGATCCCATGAACGTTTTCTTGTACTTGAAGTATTTGGACGCTATGCCGGGTTTACAGCTATGTTGCCTACCTTGGCTGGAGCAGCTAATAGATGTCTTATTCCGGAAGTGCCCTTCAATATAGAACTACTAGCTGAGTTACTTACAGAGGACAGGAATAGAAATCCGAGTAACTATTCAATTGTACTTATTTCCGAAGGGGCAACCTTTGAAGGTGGTGAGATGAAATATGAGGGAATGGAAAAAGACGCCTTTGGCCATGCCAAGTTGGGTGGTATTGGTGATGAAGTCTCTCTCGCATTAAAGAAAATCTCCCCTAAATACAATAAGGGAAACCGCGTAAATGTAATCAATCAGAAACTCGGATACATGGTACGTTGCGGTGATCCTGATTTTATTGATTCTGTAGTGCCTACGGCCTATGGAAATCTGGCACTCGATTTAATACTTAAAGGGATTGATGGCCGAATGGTGGTATTGAAAAATGGACGTTACGATCATGTGCCCATAGAGGTTGTTACGGAAACTAAGAAGTTCGTTAACGTAGATAAATTCTATAACCGCCCTAAACTGCATCCCTATTATAAAAACTTTGAAATGCTACCCTTATTTATTATGACCAATGACTAACGGTAAGCAGTCTATTCAACAAAGGGTAGGTCCTTAATTAGTTGATTGAACATAACTTTTTTGAGAGGATTTGTTATTTTATTTGCGAATAATATTTGTCCTGATTAAAATGTCTATTTTTTCACAGATTTTGACGGGTTCAAGACATCCGTGAATAGGGTTATTTTGCCATATAAATAAAGAAATTTACCACTATATCGATTTAGGTGCTGACTGGTGTTAAATAAAGGGTTTGTCTAATTCTTTTTCTGCAATAAGTTTAGTAATTTTGCAATTCTAATTTTTTAAATGAATTCACAAATAAAAAAAATTGCGGTCTTTACTTCTGGAGGTGATTCTCCGGGTATGAACGCAGCCATAAGATCCGTAGTACGTACATGTGCATATTTTAAGAAAGATTGTATTGGGATCTATCGAGGATACGAAGGGATGATCGAAGGGGATTTTCTTCCAATGAATGCCCGTAGTGTAAATAACATAATTAACAAGGGAGGCACAGTACTTAAATCTGCCAGGTGCGATGAGTTTAGAAGCCCGGAGGGTCGTAAAAAAGCTTATGATCAGTTGGTTTCTAATAATATTGATGCTTTTGTGGTTATTGGGGGTGACGGAAGCTTTACGGGTGCTCTTGCTTTTTATGAAGAGTACAAAATGCCTTTTATTGGTATTCCCGGAACTATAGATAATGATATTTTTGGAACAACATACACTGTTGGTTTTGATACCGCATTGAATACTGTAGTAGAAGCAATTGATAAGATCCGGGATACAGCCAGTTCTCATCATAGACTCTTCTTTGTTGAGGTTATGGGTAGAGATGTAGGCCATATTGCCCTCAACTCCGGAGTAGGTGCTGGTGCTGAAGAGATACTGATTCCTGAAGAGAATTTGGGTTTAGACAGGTTGTTAGATTCCTTAACTCGCAGCAAAGCCAGGGGGAAATCTTCTAGTATTGTAGTGGTTGCAGAAGGCGATAGGACAACCGGAAAAAATGTTTATGAACTAAAGGAATTTGTAGAGAAGAATCTTCCGGTTTACGATGTTCGGGTTTGTGTTCTTGGTCATATGCAACGGGGTGGAGCACCTTCTTGTTTTGATAGGGTACTGGCCAGTAGAATGGGAGTAAAGTCTGTTGAAGCTCTTTTGGAAGGCAAAACAAATTTGATGGCCGGTATTATTGATAATAAAATAACATTTACCCCGGTAAGTGAGGCCATAAAAGGAAAATCAAAAATTGATAAGGAACTCATCAGGGTTTCAGATATCATGACTATATAGTTTTAATCTTAAACAATAAATAATGTCAACACTAAAAATTGGAATTAACGGATTTGGTAGAATTGGTAGACTTGTTTTCAGAGAATCAGTAAAAAGGGATAATGTAGAGGTTGTAGCCATAAATGATTTGCTGGATGTAGAACATCTTGCATATTTGTTGGAATATGATTCGGTACATGGTCGTTTTGATGGTTCTGTGGCAGTAAAGGATGGCAATTTGATCGTTAATGGTAAAACCATTAGAATTACAGGCGAAAGGGATCCAAAAATTTTAAAATGGGACGAAGTAGGAGCAGAATATGTTGCAGAATGTACCGGTATTTTTACAACTTTGGAAACTGCGCAATACCACATTGATGGTGGAGCTAAAAAAGTAGTTATCTCAGCACCATCAAAAGATGCCCCCATGTTTGTAATGGGTGTAAATCATAAAGATCTAAAAGCTTCAGATAACATAGTATCTAATGCTTCCTGTACTACAAACTGTCTGGCACCTTTGGCCAAAGTGTTGAATGACAATTATGGGATTGCAGAAGCTTTAATGACAACTGTACATGCTACCACAGCCACTCAGTTTACTGTTGACGGACCATCGCGCAAGGATTACCGAGGTGGCAGAAGTGCTTTGTTGAACATCATACCGGCTTCAACAGGAGCCGCCAAAGCAGTAACCAAAGTTATTCCATCTTTGGAAGGAAAACTTACGGGGATGGCATTTAGGGTGCCTACAGCAGATGTTTCTGTTGTTGACCTAACGGTACGCCTGGAAAAGGAAACTTCTTATGAAGATATTAAGAAGACCTTTAAAGCGGCTTCGGAAGGCGAACTAAAAGGTATTTTAGGTTATACAGAGGAGCCTGTGGTCTCTCAAGATTTTATTGGTGATGCCCGTACCAGTATATTTGATGCAGGTGCCGGAATTGAATTAAATTCAAAATTTTTCAAAGTAATCTCCTGGTATGACAATGAAGCAGGCTATTCCAATAAATTATTAGACCTGGCACAATATATTTCTACATTGTAATTAATTGTTTTTTATAAGTAAGAATCCTCAGAATAAGCAAAACTTTGCTTAATTTGAGGATTCTTTTTTAATGCTTGATTTATGATTTTAATAGTTGATAGCGGTGCCACAAAGTCTGATTGGATTGCCTTAGATGATAAGGGTAAAGAATTATTTATGACCCAAACACTGGGATTAAGCCCTGAGGTCCTCACAAGAGAGGTCATCGAAGATAGGCTAGCCAATAATTTTGAGTTGTCTAAAAACAGAGAGAAAGTTAGCCGACTCTATTTCTATGGTGCCGGTTGTGGTACAGATAGAATGAAGAAATTCCTCAAGAATATTTTTAAATCGTTTTTCCCAAATGCCACGGCAGAGGTTAAGGAAGACACCTATGCTGCCATCTATTCCACAACAAAAATCGGACATCAGGGAATTGTCTGCATTTTGGGAACAGGTTCAAACTGCAGCTATTATGACGGTCATCAACTGTTTCAAAAAGTGGTTTCTTTGGGTTATATTCCTATGGACGATGGAAGTGGTAATTTCTTTGGGAGGAAATTAATTAGGGATTATTATTTTCATAAAATGCCACAGGCCCTGGGAATCAAATTTGACAAAGAGTATGATCTTGATGCCGATGTTATTAAGGAAAACCTTTACAAGCAGCCAAATCCTAATACTTATCTGGCCACATTTGCAAGATTTCTGATTGAGAACAAAGAACACCCCTATTGTAAGGGAGTTATAGACAAGGGCCTTCAGCAATTTGTAAATAATTACATTATGCAGTTTGAATTAGCTACCAAGGTGCCTATACATTTTGTGGGTAGTATTGCTTATTTTCTTAAAGATGAATTAATAGCAGTTCTGGAAAGAAATGACCTGATCGTAGGCGTAATTCGTCAGAGACCAATTGAAGGACTGGTAGAATTTCATAAGGAAACTATCTGACGGCAATCATCGAAATCTCTACATTTACAAATTTAGGAAGATTAGAGACTTCAACGGTCTCTCTGGCAGGTGCAGTTTCAGTATTAAAAAATGAGCCATAAACTTCATTAATAGCTGCAAAGCAATTCATATCCTTAACAAAGATCGTGGCTTTAACTACATCTTCAAAAGACATATCGGCGGCTTCCAGTATTGCCTTTAGATTTTTCATGCATTGTAGTGTTTCCTTCTTTATATCATCTTCAATGAGTTTTCCGCTTGAAGGATCCAGGGGAATTTGTCCGGAAACATATAATGTATTACCGCTCAAAACCGCCTGGTTATAAGGGCCTATAGGGGCAGGGGCATTGGGAGTATGTATAATTTTTTTCATGCTTTTGAATTTAGCTTTAGCCGGTTAAACTAATTAAAAAATAGATCAGTATAAACAGGAATTCTGTTTTTTTACTTTTGATATTACCTGGGAGGAGGCTGACTTCTATTTTCAAATTTAAGATCCTTAAGAATAGAGCTTTTAATTCCTATAAAAAAGTACCATCTTTCAAAATCACCAAACGGCGTCCAGTCAAAATTTAATTTAAAACTTTTTAAGTCGCGTCTAAACCGAAGTTGGGTAACAGTAAACCCTTTTCTAACGAAATCATAACCCGATGACACGCCAACGTCCCATCCGGGAGATAGCGTAATATTACCGGAAAACATTAGAGAATTATTGGAGATTTGATTTTGCCTGGCACTATTACTATAGGTTACAGCATATTGCAGTCGAAGATCCCATTCTATTTTATTCTGATAAATAGGATTCTCAACTTTACCTTCATCTCTGTCATCAAACCGGCTTTCATCAAAGTTATTTGCTTTTCCAAAAAGATCATCTGTCCGGCCCCCACTGGCGGCAACGTAAGCATCACCCTCCGTCGGATATTCTTCACGGTCCTTGGTGGGTTGGAAGTCTTTACTGCTCAAGGAATAACTTAAGTTACCCCTGGCAGATGTAAGTCTGAACAGACTTCCTCCGTTATTAATATTAAATGTATTTATACGCCTGCCATTATTGTCAATTGCATATGGATCCAGATTGGCACCAAAGTTTATGGACATTTTATTATTGAGAATATTGGTACCGCCGGTTAAACTTACCGGACTTAAATTAAGAGAATCTGCCTGAAAATTATAACCTGTGGACAAATTAAAACTATTTAGGAGCATAACCTTCTTGGGTTCCAGAGCCGTGGAATCTTTGTCACGTACCTTGGCTTCAAGTGTATTGGCAAGAGAAAAGCTTAAAGCACTGGATTTACCACTTCTTGGGGCACCATAAAGTGTATTTTGAAACCTGGTGTACTCAATAGTATCTCCTGTAACTCCATTAATATATTCATCATAATATTGATCAAAAGAAGGCGCCCAGCCATAACTTACAGAAGGTCTCATTATGTGTCGGATGGCCTGTATCTTTTTTTGCTCGCCAAAATTAAATGTACCATAGACTGTTGTCCCAACACTAGTGCTAAGACTATATTGATTAAACCGGTCAAAACCTTTTATAGTATCGGTAACAACTTCTTGCGTCTCAGCATCAAAACGTTGATTAAATGTTTGCAAGGTCCATACGTCTTCATAGGTACCACCTGCACTTACACTAAAAAATTTAGCTACTTTAAAATTTGTACTCAGTGGTATCCGATGCCGTGCGCCAACCTTAGCGTTATCAAACATCTTGGCTGTTCCAAAATCATCAGTAGTGGTACTAATGCTGTTCCTGGCATTAAGATCATACTGAAAATTGATGTTCTGTAATGCACCTTTTTTTATGCCATCCCTTTTAGCAAGAGGAAAAATACGCTCCATACTGGCTTGTAAAGTTGGTAGAGTTAGGTCTACGGCATCTGTATTTGTGTTTTGATTATGTGTAGCT
Organism: Eudoraea sp.; assembly: GCF_049669105.1. Classification (NCBI taxonomy): domain Bacteria; kingdom Pseudomonadati; phylum Bacteroidota; class Flavobacteriia; order Flavobacteriales; family Flavobacteriaceae; genus Eudoraea; species Eudoraea sp. The sequence continues at coordinate 3,865 of NZ_JBATKE010000051.1, read as the reverse complement.
GTCAGGCTTAAATTTACTGAAGGATATTCAGGAAAAGTCCGTGAATAGGAGATGGAAGAGGATAAATTATTGATCTGGGTATTGGGTAAATTCTGCTGAAGTAAAGAGTTTCTGTAGTATTGGCTGCTACCCAGGTTCACCGATGCAGACAATCTGGAATTAGGATTAGATTTTGTATCCTGAGAATGTGAAATTTGAATATTGTAAATAGTTCCCCGGCTGTAATCATCAAACCCCTTTTGACTTGTCACCTGATTTTCATATCTAAAATTAAAATTACCCCTGTATTTATAGCGCTTGGAATAAACAGATTGTGTTCTGAAACCCCAACTCCCGTTGGTATAGAGGTCGCCGGTAAGCGTAAGGTCTACATAGTCATTAATAGGTACATAGTAACCCAAGTTTTGTAGGAAGTAGCCCCTGTCCGGGTCGTTTCCAAATGTGGGCATCATTACTCCTGCAGTTCGTCCGGAAGTCAAAGGAAAATATGCGAATGGCATTGCAATAGGGGTTGGTACATCTGCAATATAGATATTACTAAATCCTGCTATGACTTTTTTCTTTGGAACAAACTTTGCCTTTCTGACTCGAATATAATAATCCGGGTCTATAGTATCTTTAGAGGTAGTTAGCCTTCCTTCACTTAAAAAGTAAACCGAGTCGTTCTCCTTTTTGGTAATCGAAGCATAAACCTTCATGGCATCAGAACCAAGTTGCCCCAGACCCGCTTGCTGTTCTGTTCTGGAATTCCAAATCAGGGCTTTTTGTGTGTCAAAATTAAATCGAATTGAATCTGGAATTACCACGTTTTCCCCTTGTTTAAAATAAGGAACTTGCGAATAATTACCCAAAGAATCTTTTATTCGCCCGGCATAAACTTCGTTTTTTATGTAATCCATAATTATTATACCGGCTTTTAATTCGGTATCCTGATAATAAATTTCAGCTTCATTATACAGATAAATTTTTTGCTCTTTTTGACTTAATTTAACATAATCCTTCGCTTTATATTTTATTTTATCCGATAAAAAACCTGGCTTCTCAGTAATTGAATCTGAATGTATAGAATCGGTCAAAACTGTATCTAATACTGCAGGTGCAGGCATAAGAGGCGCGTAAATAGTATCTCCCACAGCTTTAATAGGTAAGGGCCTGATCAGATCTTCCTGCGCAGAGAGCGGAATAATGCCCATGATAAGCAGTAATAAGAAAAGTAGAGAATGTTTGTTTGATTGCAAAGCGATAAATCCTATTTTTGTAACGGTAAGGCTTCGTTTTTGGTAGTCAAACTTACATATATTTTTTGGTCTGCTTGTAGCACATTACAATAAATTTAACCATAGTAAATGGATGCAAAATTCTTTTAGCAGATGAAAGATGATAATTGTATTTTTGATTTGTAATAGGTAAAAATCATAAAGATTTTTATCTTAGGAAAAGATATAAGGCCATTACAATTGTTCCATGTTCTTTAAAATATAACTCTAAAATCAATGAAGTTTAATAATTTTTTTTTCATTCCCCTGGCAATACTATTTTTCTTGCTATGCTCATATGACAAAAGTGATTCAGATACTCAGACTGATCAATTTATTGTAGTATTAGACGCAGGCCATGGAGGTCACGATCCGGGTAATTTGGGCAATGGCTATATGGAAAAGAATATAGCCTTAAATATTGTATTAAATGTTGGTGAGAAATTAGCATCCAATCCGGACATAAAGGTTATTTACACAAGAAAGGATGATACTTTTGTAGATCTTTTTGTTAGAGGAGAAATTGCAAACAAGGCAAATGCAGACCTTTTCGTATCTGTACATTGTGATTCACATACTTCTGACGCCAATGGTGCCGGGACATTTGTGCTGGGATTACATGCAAATCAACAGAATTTTGAAATTGCAAAAAAGGAAAACTCCGTGATTTATCTAGAAGATAATTACGAATCTCGCTATGCTGATTATGATATAAATTCTCCCGAATCTATAATTGGTTTGACTATTATGCAGGAAGAATTCCTGGATCAAAGCGTTATGCTTGGTAAGATGATGCAGGACAATTTTTCTAACAACCTGAGCCGAAATGACAGAAAGGTTAAGCAGGCTGGTTTTATTGTATTACATCAAACTTTTATGCCCAGTGTTCTGATCGAAACAGGTTTTCTTACAAATAAGTCAGAGGGACTATACCTAAGCTCTAAAAAAGGCCAGGAAGAAATGGGCAATGCTATTGCGTCTGCAATAATTAATTATAAAAACAACACAAGAATTAATCTGGAGGATGCGGCGTCTTCAGAGCAAATCACCACCACCAAAATTGAGGAGGAGACACCTGTAAATGAGACGATTGTAGCTTCAAAAACGGAAGTATCACCAGCCATTGAAAGTAATAATGAGGCAACGAAAAAGGAAATTAAGGAACCAATCGCTGTCGTTTCTACTGAATTACCTCAAACTGAAACTGCTGAGGAGGTCCAAAATAAACCTGAGGAGATCGAAATAAGGCAGGAGGCTAAGCCTGCACCAAATAAAGAAGTGCCTGAAGAAGAGGTAAAAGAAATACCCGAAACTATTGCTGAAGAACCCATTGCTACGCCAATAGTTGATGAGAAAAAAGAAGAAGAAAAAAAGGAAGAGGTAATAAAGGAGGAAGTAATAAAAGAGGAGGTTGTTTCAGACTCAGAAATAGTATTTAAAGTGCAATTATTGGCAAGTTCAAGGGTACTACCTCTGCTATCTGAAGAATTTAATGGATTGAGTTCACTCTCAACGGAACGCCATAATAACCTTGTGAGATATATGTATGGTAAGACCAATTCATATTCTCAGGCAAAATTATTTAAGGCCAACGCCGATGCTAAAGGCTATGAAACTTCCTTTATTGTGGCCTATAAAGAGGGCAAAAGAATTCCTGTCCCTGAGGCCTTAAAATACATCTCTGAATAATAGCAGGTCTTGAAAATTTATTTCTAATTTTGTTTGTAAACTAAATATATTCGTTTGAAGCTATCCAGGGAAATTAAAACAGGAATAATCGTTATTGGAGGTATTTTGCTGTTTGTCATGGGCTTCAGTTTTCTTAAATCAACCCCTATTTTTAATAACAGCAAAACCTTTTACGCGGTTTACAAACACGTAGGCGGTTTGCAGCCGGGAACACAGGTATCTATTAATGGATTTAATGTGGGCAATGTGACTAATATTACTTTTAAGAATGGAAGTGGCAACCTACTGGTTACTTTTTCTGTTGACAGTAATTTCGAATTTTCTGAAAATAGCGTCGCTGAGTTATATGATACAGGAATTATAGGAGGTAAAGGAATTCAAATTAATCCGGTTTTTGACGGCGCTCCATTTGCACAATCCGGGGATACTTTGTCCTCTAATATTAAACCCGGCCTTACAGATTTGTTACAGCAAAAATTAGCACCATTACAATCGAAAATAGAGGGGGCTGTGTCCAATGCGGATTCTTTGTTATTAAATTTCAATGAAGTATTAGATGAAGAAACAAAAAGAAACTTAAGAGAAAGTATCAAGGGTCTAAATACTACCGTTCAAAGTTTTCAATCGAGTGCTTCCACTCTAAATACATTATTGGCAGATAATAAAAATAAATTGGACAGTTCCATTACAAATATTAATACGATTACCACTAATTTTTCGGTACTCTCAGATTCCATAGCTCAGGTAGGACTAACCAATACTATAAGAAGTTTGGAGTCTACAATTAGTAATTTGGATAAGATGTTAGCTAAAATTGAAAATGGTGAAGGTACGCTTGGCAAATTGGTAAATAATGAAGAACTGTATAACAATCTATCTGAGGCTTCCAAAGAGTTAGACCTCTTGCTTCAGGATTTTCG
>NZ_JBATKE010000050.1:0-44038 GCF_049669105.1 Eudoraea sp. | reverse complement strand
CTTTGAGCACATCAATTCGTTCATCGCTCGCATTCACTTTGGCTGTGCCTGCGTAAGGCTTGCCTTCTAATTTGCGTCCCGGCAATGTATAATAAGGGATACCTGTTTCTGCAGTTTTCATTTGAATAAATTATTAGGTTAAAAATTGAGTTTATTGATAATTGTCTCATTTTTCAACATACCTGAAAAATGAATTGCGTTCTTTATGTTCATAATTATTTAGAATACTCCAGTTTTAAAGTTACGCAGAGATAAGCATAATTAAAATACCTATAAATAGGTATTTTTAGTGACTTTCCATAGTGATCACACCCGATAAGTTTATGCCCATAATGAAGTTTGTGAAAGTTTCCGGCATCAATGAAAAATAAGGGGGAATCCAATGTAAAATAGTTTTACCTGCTTTACCGTTGATGGTAGATTTACGTATGTTTGAAAAGGGTATTTGAATGTAATTATCTAAAGGAGACATGAAAATATTGCATGTTGCAAAAAACAAGTATTTTTAAGAACTATTTAAATGGTCGCCCTTGGAACAAGTTACAATTAAAAACGATTTTATATCCTTAAGCGTTCTGGACTACGGTGCTATTATTCAAAAGCTTCTGGTGAAAGACAAGGAAGGAAAAGAGCTGAATTTGGTTGTAGGGCTGGAGCACCCGGAAAGTTATCTGGACGATCTTAAATGTTTAGGCGCCTGCGTTGGCCGATATGCTGGAAGGATATCAAACGGGGGCTTTCAGATAGATGGGAATACCTATAATTTATATACCAAAAATGGTGTGCATCTTCACGGTGGAAAGCAGGGTTTCGCACAAAAGTACTGGAAGTTCGAAACCGTAGATAATAGTGAACATCCCTGGGTGAAATTGAGATACAAAAGCTCTCATATGGAAGAAGGTTATCCGGGAAACCTGAATGCAAGTGTGACTTATAAACTGATCGATAATTCGCTGCATATAATTCATGAAGCGGTGACGGACAAGCCTACGGTAATAAATTTAACCAACCATTCCTACTTTTGCCTGGACCATACCAATTCTATTGATCACTATGAGCTGCAACTGGAATGTCCTGAAATATTAGAAACTCAAGATAATTTGCTGCCAACAGGAAAACTGATTTCCGTGACAGACACGGATTACGACTTCCTTACCAGAAAAGAGATAGCAGGAAAACGATTGGATACTCCTTATGTGGTTTCAGATAATGCCCAAAAAGTGGCTGAATTATATTCCCCTGTTTCAGGACTGCGAATGACAGTGGAAAGTAATCAACCTGCTGTTATTGTTTATACTCCTCCGGAATTTGCAGCTATTTGTTTTGAAACCCAAAACTATCCTGATGCACCCAACATCAAGTCATTTCCCTCGGCAATTCTAAATCCCGGAGAAACCTATTACAACCAGGCAATTTTTACTTTTGATTTAGTAACTTAGACAAACTAATCAGCACTTATATAATATGAAAGTATTAAAATGGATTTTGATCGTATTGGCGGCATTGGCCTTACTTTTTTACTTTGTGGGAATGCCCTATCTAAAAAACCAAACTAAGAAAAACAGTCCTCAAAAGACCGTTGTTTATACTGAAAATGGCATGGACCTTACACTTAAATACAGCAGTCCCTTCAAAAAGGGAAGGGTCATTTTTGGTGAACTTGTGCCTTATGATACCGTATGGCGCACTGGTGCTAATGAGCCTACTACCTTTACTACTAATTCCAAAATTTATATCATCGATAAAGAACTACCGGCAGGCACCTATTCCCTTTGGACAATCCCGGGTAAAGATAGCTGGCAGGTAATTTTTAACAAGAATGTCCCGGATTGGGGAGTTACTCTGAGTAGCGGTGGAAAAGAAACAACACGTATCCCTGAAGAAGACATTGTTAACGTTGAGGTACCCGTTATTAATTTGTTGGAAACAGTTGAAAGTTTGACTATAAATTTTGAAGAAACCGGGCAATTATACCTCAGTCTCGATTGGGACAAAACCAAAATCCGGGTACCAATTAACAACTAACATTGAGTACGGAAAAAAATAAAGGTACAAAAGGAGTACGCCAGGTAAAAAAACACCGCAAAAAGAAACTCTCTGTTGAGGATCTTACCCGTGGGGTCCTAAATGGAGACAAAGCCATTTTGGCAAGGGCTATAACTTTAGTTGAAAGTACCAGAAATGAAGATTTAAAGAAGGCTTATACTTTAATTGAGAATTGCCTTTTAAAGAAATCCAATAGTATTCGGATTGGTATAACTGGTGTACCTGGGGTTGGTAAGAGCACCTTTATTGAAATCTTCGGCAAAACCCTAACAAGCCTTGGCAAGAAAGTTGCCGTATTAGCTGTAGACCCCACCAGTACGCTTAGCAAAGGAAGTATCCTTGGTGATAAAACGCGTATGCAGGAGCTGGTTAAAGATCCTAACGCTTTTATACGACCATCACCTTCGGGTGAATCTCTAGGAGGAGTGGCCCGTAAGACCCGAGAATCAGTTATCTTATGCGAAGCCGCCGGTTTTGATGTGGTTTTAATAGAAACTGTTGGGGTTGGACAAAGTGAAACTGCAGTGCACAGTATGGTTGATTTCTTCCTGCTATTAAAGTTAGCCGGTGCAGGCGACGAACTTCAGGGAATAAAAAGGGGCATCATGGAAATGGCAGATGCGATTGTCATAAACAAGGCGGAAGGCGATAATCTAAAAAGAGCGCAACTGGCGAAAGTGCAATTTGAAAGAGCATTGCAGCTCTATCCTCCCAAAGAAAATGGATGGACCCCTCAGGTAAACACTTGTTCAGCCATTGATAATAAAGGGATAATTGAAATATGGGAAATGATTGTGCAATTTTTGAATACCACAAAAGACAATGGGTATTTTGAAAGGAACAGACAAAATCAGAATAAATACTGGCTCTTGCAAGCTATAGATGAACTTTTAAAGCAACACTTCTTCCAAACGTCGACTGTTAAAGAGAATCTGGAAACTATGATATTGAAGGTTTCAAAAGATAAAATCTCCCCTTTTAGGGCTGCCGAAGTACTAATGGCCGGGTATAGGAAAGAACTTAAATAAAAAGTATAAATTTGTCCCAACATTTATCCACCACAATGAAGCCGGTTACGCTCTCTCTTTTATCTATTGTTATTCCAATCTATAATGAAGAAGAAAATGTAGAACTTCTTACATCTAAAATTAATGAGAGTCTGCAGGGTTATTTCTATCAGATTATATATGTGGATGATTTTTCTACAGACCTTACCCGCAAAAAGGTAAAAGAGATGAAAGATCCTAACGTTCACCTCATAGCTTTAAAAAAGAACTATGGCCAAAGTTTGGCTTTGGCTGCAGGCATTGATTATGCCAAAGGAGAGTATATTATTACCATGGACGGTGACCTGCAAAATGACCCTCAGGATATACCTAAAATGTTGGAATATGCAGTGAGCGGGGAATACGATGTTGTTACAGGAATCCGGCAAAAAAGAAAGGATTCATTGGTTAAGAAAATTCCATCCAAGATCGCTAATTTCATGGTTAGACGCGTCACAAAGTTAGACATCCAAGACAACGGATGCGCTCTAAAGGTATTTACCAGAGATATTGCCAAAGATTTGAATCTTTACGGTGAAATGCATCGTTTCATTACTTTATTGGCCTATTTGGAGGGTGCTCAGATAAAACAGGTTCCTGTAAAACACCATGCGAGAAATGCCGGAGTTTCCAAATATGGACTGGAACGTGTTTTTAAAGTTGTGGCCGATATGATGTTGCTCCTTTTTATAAGGAAATATTTCCAACGACCCATTCATTTATTTGGTATTCTTGGAGTATTGCTAATTATATTGGGAATCTTTATTAATATCTATTTGCTCATCGTAAAAGTAGGTTTCGGACAGGATATAGGAACCAGGCCGCTGCTCATTTTTGGAATGATGTTCATATTGGCCGGTATTCAGCTATTTACCATAGGTATAGTTATGGAACTGCTCATTCGAACGTATTACGAATCGCAAAATAAAAGGCCCTACAGAATTAAAAGTATATCTATAGGTGGCCAATAATCGTAAAAAAGGGACTACCCTCCTTAAAATCCTTTTTAGCTCTGTTCTGCTGTATTTTGTTTTTACCAAAATTCAATTCAAAGAAGTATGGGATATACTTAAGGGAAGTAATTTAGGATACCTGTTTATAGCGCTTTTGTTTTTTATCCTATCCAAGGTTTTATCAGCCTTTCGCCTAAACCTGTATATTCATCAAATCAAGATATTTCTTACTCAATTAAGCAATTTAAAACTATACCTCCTTGGCATGTTTTATAACTTGTTTTTACCAGGTGGAATTGGGGGAGACGCTTATAAAGGATATGTATTAAAGAAAAAATATGAGGTAAAGACTAAGAGCGTTATATCTATTCTTGTTTTAGATCGGCTTAATGGACTTTTGCTAATCTTTGTGATCAGCTGTATGCTTGCACTTTTTTTAGGTGAAGGCCGTTTGCAGCCTTATAAACTCCTTTTTGGAATTGCTATTGGGCTTAGTATTCTTACTTTTTGGCTTATTAATAAAAGATTTTTTTCATTCGTTTATCCTGTTTTCTGGAAATCTTTGGGGTATTCGGCTTTGGTCCAATTAGCTCAATTGGTAAGTGTTTTATTTATTTTACAGGCTTTAGATGTGCAAGGCGATAACATTGCTTATTTGTTTATTTTCCTAATATCGTCTATTGTTTCTGTTTTACCATTGACAATAGGCGGAATAGGTAGCAGGGAAGTTGTTTTCTACTACGGTGCACTTTGGTTGGGATTAGGTGAGAATACCTCAGTAAGTATTAGCATGCTGTTTTTCCTAATAACCGCAACAGTTTCGCTTTTAGGAATTATTTACCATTTTAGAAAACCCGAATTGAAAGAGATACCGGCTTAAAATTTACTCGATCAGGTGAATTAAATGCATGCTGTTTAGCACTTGCTTCCTCGTGGAAGGATTTAAAAACTTTGGCTGCAAACGCGTTATCCTGAATTGATCTGCGGTGAAATGTCTGTCCCAACGCAAACCGGACTCTTTTAGTTTTTTAAGATCGTCATCTGTGCCATAAACCCATATAGCTCCAATATCAGGTAAATTTGCGACCTCAGTAATTTTAACGGGGTGTTGGTTATAAAAATCCAGGGCCCATGAAGGCCCGGCGGTAATTTTGTATATCTGATCAGGCGGAATGTCATTTTCAGCAACAATACCTGAGATAGTAGAGCCTGCCTGATACTTTAATAAAGATGGATAAAAATGTAAATTCAAAACAGCATTTAGAAGAAGAGAACTGTATAGCGAGATAGTTAATAATCGAAGGCCATATTCCTGCTGCTTCAAACAGAAATATCCTATGAGGACAAAAGCTGATAATAATAAAACATAGGCATACCAGTTTGAAATTTTAAACACAAAAAAACAGATCAGAACCGTTGTAGTTACCACCAGACCCAGAATAAAATATTGAAGTCCAAGAAATACTTTCATCTTTTTTACTTTTGCAGAACTGATTAAATCCTGCACAAAGGAAGCCGAGAGTACCGCGAACAAAGGAATCATTATATTTAAGTAGTGTGGTAATTTAAATTGTGCAAAACTTATTATTAAAAAAATTAATGTAATACCCCCTATTGTAAGAAACTCCAGGCCCGAATCTCTCCTGAATCTAGTATTAAAAAATGCCTTGACCCGTGTCCAATAAGCAGCAAGACCTAGTATTGTCCATGGAAGAAATACCCATAAAAAAGTATGGAAAAAGAAAAAATAATCGCTGCTGTTCTTTCCTACCCCTTCTCCGCTTAATCGTTCAAAACTTTGCTCCCAGAGAATAAAGAGAATACCACTTCTGTGATCTTTGCCTCGGATTATTTTTTCCGGATGCAAATCAAATTGCAGGTAATAGGCATAAAGAATTGGAGAAATAGTTAATCCAAATACTACCAATGCAGCTAATACCTTCCAACTGAACAGCAATTTCCATTTATTGCTATAACCTAAATGGCAAAGTATTGGAAGACCTATGACTAATAGTGCAATCTGCCCTTTTGTAGAAAAAGCAATTCCGGCACCAAACGCACCCAGAAGTAAGTTTTTCAAGGAATTTTTTTCTATATAAGCTGCCAGTTGCCAAATGGCAAAAGCGGTAAATCCGGTAAGAACAGCATCAGTCCGAACGTCAATATTAGACAGCATGATGGTTTGTGCTGTCATAAATATAAGTGAAGCTATTTTACCTACTTCCTTGTTATACAACACCTTACCTAAGCCATAGCAGCTATATGCACCTAGCAATGTTGCCAGGATACCGGGAATTCTATAGGCCCAATCGTAAAGACCGAAAATTTTAAAAGCAATGGCTGCGAGCCAATAGTGCATATGAGGTTTGTCTAAATACTCCTCCGGGCCTTTGAACAAATTTATAAAGTCATTTTCCTGTACCATTCGCATTGCCATAACAGCAAACTGAGCGGAATCATATTCAAAAAGTGTTACGAACATTCCCGCCAGATATACCAGGATAGTAAGCAAGAGAAAAAACCAATACTTCGTATTTGAAATCATATACGATATTTGTGAATTGCAAAGATATATAACTTAGCAAATAGCCAACCAAAGAGTGCTCCTACAACCATTCCTGTAATAATATCTAATGGAAAATGTACCCCAATATAAATTCTGCTATAAGACACAAAGAGGGCCCAAACAATTAAAAAGACACCAATATATTTGTAGGTAGCGTTAAAAAGAAAAGTAAAGAATAAAGCCAGTGCAGAAGTATTGGCGGCGTGAGCAGAAAAATAGCCGAATTTTCCTCCGCAATAGTCTTTTACCAGACGCATCAATTGGTTTACGTCCGGGTCATAACAAGGACGTAAGCGTTGAACACCATATTTAAAAAAATTAGATAATTGATCCGTAGCGGTAATCAATAAGGCCACAGCAATAACCAGGATAATCATTTTCTTTATTCCATATTGTTTAAATGAAAGTATTAGCAATAAAAAATATAAGGGAATGGCGCTCCACTTATTGGTAAGAAACATCCAAAAGGCATCCCATTCAGAAGTTCCCAGGTTATTGAGATAAAGGAATACTTCCTTGTCGAGATGTACTAATTCTTCTAACATCTTAATCTTCGTATCTCGCTATTTCCCTATCATAAAATGCCGTAGCCGCTTCAATTAATTTTTCTGCTTCATCAGACAACTCTTTTTCATCTTCAGCAGTGAAATCTTCAAGCCATTCAACCTCGTCATTTTCAAGGTTCAAAATAAACCTTGGATATTCGGTGTGTACAACAAATATCGCGGTAGGGTAATCTGTATTATCGCCAAGTAAAAATTTTGGAAATTGCATAGATCAATTTGTTTTTTTATTTATCTGGTAATAAAATTTACCAATGACTTGCATAAATATAGAAATAAGTAAAGGTCCTAAGAATTTATAAGTTTTTTGGTCATTTTGTTAAATCGAATATACAACATAATTGCCGATGCCGTCAAGCCCGCCAGCAACCCTATCCATATGCCTGTACTCTTCAATTCTGTATGTAAACCCAGGTAATAGCATATAGGAAAGCCTATCAACCAATAAGCAATAAGAGTAATAAAAGTTGGGACTTTTACATCTTGTAAACCCCTTAAAGCACCAAGAATAACCACCTGAAAACCATCTGAAATCTGGAAAAATGCCGCTACCAGAAGTAATTGTGAGGCCAGAAGAATTACTTCCAAATTATCTGCCTGGTTTATTGGGTCGTTAACATCCAGGTAAATGGTAGGAAACCAATGCCGTCCTAAAAGGAAAAGTATGGCAAAGACAATCTCAATTATAAATGTGAGGAGAAAAATAGATTGAGCAATTCGTCTTAAATCTGTAAAATTTTTAAGCCCTTTCTGATTTCCAACACGAATCATTGCCGCAACTCCTAATCCCATGCCAAACATGAATGTCATGCTGCTCAGATTTAATGCTATCTGATTAGCGGCTTGTGGATTTTTGCCTAAAACGCCACTCAACCAAATGGCCGCTGTGAATATGGCTACTTCGAAAAACATTTGTAAAGCCGATGGAAATCCAAGATTAATGATCTTGTGAATTACCTTATTTTCAATCTTTTTGAAGTTAAACCCTGTAACGTAATCGTGAAATTTTTTCTTCTTATCCAATAAATACCAAAGCATTATCAACATTATTATTCGTGCGGCTAAAGTCCCAATGGCGGCACCTATAATTCCGAGCTTTGGAAAACCTAATGCACCAAAAATAAGCAGGTAATTAAGGACGATATTAACCACATTAGCTGCAATAGTTGCATACATTGGATATTTGGTTTGAGACAGTCCTTCTGAAAATTGTTTATACGCCTGAAACATAACCAACGGAACCAATGAAAAAGCCACCAGATCTAAATAAGGGATAGACAACTCCACCACCTCAGGTGGTTGGTCCATTAAATAAAGTAAAGGTTTTCCCAATTGAATAAGGCCAAAAAGAACTAATCCGAGTATAGTACAAAGTATCAATCCGTGCTTTAAAGCACTTTTCCCCTCAGCCTTATTGCCAGCGCCATCAGCCTCAGCAACCAACGGGGTAATTGCCGTTGAAAATCCTATTCCCAAAGACATGGCTATAAAAACAAAACTATTTCCCAAAGAAACGGCGGCCAATTCTGCAGTACCCAGCTGCCCTACCATAATATTATCTGCGAAGGCAACAAAAGTATGCCCAAGCATTCCTAGTATAACAGGTACAGCTAGCCTTATATTGTATCTGAATTCCTTGGTATACTGTTGCAACAAAACTGGCTGTTTTTTGAAGCAGCAAAGATAGGATTTAGGATTGGTTTAATTAGAGTATTGCAGAACCTCTGATCACCCCGTTTCAAGAGAAAGTGACTCAATATCATAAGAGGTAGAAATTTATAAGCTGTTGGTCTGCGTAAAGCCTATATTTTTTTAGCCTCCTCCCAAAAGACATCCATCTCGGCCAGTGACATATCCTTTAGTGTTCTTTTCTGTTCTTTAGCCTTGCTCTCCAGATATTGAAAACGTTTAATAAATTTCTTATTGGTTCTTTCCAGGGCATTTTCCGGGTTAACATCCAGAAATCTGGCATAATTCACTATAGAGAAAAGTACATCTCCAAATTCAGCTTCCAATTTATCTCTGTTCCCTGCATTCACTTCTTCCTGCAATTCTGATAATTCTTCATTAACCTTTTCAAAAACTTGCTCTGGTCGTTCCCAATCAAATCCAACGCCAGCAACTTTTTCCTGAATTCTATTGGCTTTAACCAATGCTGGAAGACTATTTGGAACCCCTTCAAGAACACTTTTTTTACCTTCCTTTAGTTTAATATTTTCCCAATTCCTTTTAACATCCTCTTCGCTGGTAACAGACACATCTCCATAGATATGTGGGTGTCGGTTAATTAGTTTATCACAAATAGAATTAGCAACGTCGGCAATATCAAAACTATTGGTTTCGGATCCTATTCTTGCATAAAAAACAATGTGTAACAAAAGATCTCCAAGCTCATTTTTCACTTCCTTAAGATCATTTTCCAGGATTGCATCACCCAATTCATAAGTCTCTTCAATGGTAAGATGCCGCAGTGTTTGAAGTGTCTGTTTTTTATCCCATGGACATTGCTCCCGGAGCTCATCCATTATAGTAAGTAAGCGATCAAAAGCCTTAAGTTGTAATTCTCTTTTATTCATAGAACGGGTATTTGGGTAAAAATACAAATACCATTGATAAAGGTGTATGGAAAATTTAGACTAATTTAGAAGAATACAACTACCTTAATTAAAACAAGAACATCATGCAATCCAGAAGAGATTTTTTACTTCGATCCACGGCTTTTACTGCCGGATCATTACTTCTACCTTCCTTTACTTATGCGCCAAATAAATCGCAAAATTTTGGAGTTCAATTGTATTCTTTTCGCAATGAAATGGCTCAGGATGCAATTGCTACATTAAAACAAATTGCTTCTCTTGGCTTCAAGGAAATTGAAACAGCCAGAAGTCAGAAAGGCCACTACTACGGTCTCGGCCCCGCGGAGATGAAATCTGTTTGTGATCACCTGGATATGAACCTAAAGAGCGGACACGTACATTTAGATGATAAGTGGCAGCAAACCATGGAAGAAGCAGTAGAATCCGGACAAGAATATCTTATCTGCTCTTCAATGCCCAGTGAAGGACAGAATGTAGATAATTATAAAAAGGTAGCTGAAGAATTTAATAAGGCCGGTGAAGCATGTAAAAAATTGGGGCTTAAATTCGGTTATCACAATCATGAATATGAATTTGAAACTGAAAATAACAAGGTTCTTTATGATGTTCTCCTCTCAAATACCGAAGCAGATCTTGTTCATATGGAATTAGATCTCGGATGGGTGGTTGTGGCCGGCAAGGACCCATTGGACTATTTTAAAAAGTATCCGGGGAGATTTCCTTTATGGCACCTTAAGGATATGGACATGAATAAAAAAGAAAGCACAGAATTTGGCAAAGGCGGCCTGGATATTCCGTCTATGATGGCTCATAAAAAAGCTTCAGGTGTAAAACATATCTTCATAGAACAGGAAGAATATGCCAGCAATCCTTTGGAAAGCATGAAGCATAATATGGCCTATTTAAAAAACCTTTCATAGACATTAATGTAATAGGCGAATAAAATAGCAATGTCCGAATCATTAGACCCCTATTTACTATCCCAAGATAAAATAAAACATCCTCCTTCTACTTTCAGGGAACGTCTGAAATTTCTTGGACCCAGCTTTATACTTTCTGCTTCCATAGTAGGTTCTGGAGAATTAATAGCTACAACAACTCTTGGGGCAGAAGCCGGATTTATTACATTTTGGGTGATTATTGTTAGCTGTTTAGTGAAAGTAGCGGTCCAATTAGAATTTGGAAAACATACAATCCTGACTGGGGAAACCGCTATGCAGGCATTTAATAAGCTTCCGGGGCCTGTTTTCGGCAAAGCCAGGTGGACAGTCTGGACGGTATTGGCCGTAATGACCATAAAACTTTTGCAAGTTGGAGGTATCGTAGGTGGTGTGGCCATAATATTAAACATAGCCGTTCCGGGAATTGGTGTTCCGGTCTTTTGTTTTGGAATAGCAATAATCGTTGCATTGATGATTTACAGGGGGTATTATTCTTTTATTGAAAAATTTTCCCTAAGCATGATCGGGTTCTTTACAATTTTCACATTTGCTTCCCTTTATTTTCTAAAGTTTACACCTTATCAGATATCTTTTGAAAGTATATGGAGCGGGCTTCAATTTAATTTGCCGAAAGAAGCCGTAGCGGTTGCCATAGGGGCTTTTGGGATAACAGGTGTCGGTGGAGATGAGATAATACATTACAACTATTGGTGCCTTGAAAAAGGCTACGCGGCTTTTACAGGTAAGAATGACAATTCTGAAGAATGGAAGTCAAGGGCCGAGGGATGGTTAAAAGTTATGAAATTGGATGCGATTATTGCCATGTGCATATATACATCTGTAACTGCCGCTTTCTATTTACTTGGAGCGGCTGTGCTTCATGCTCAGGGTTTTGTGCCTGAAGGATATGCAATGGTAGAGACGCTGTCTGCCATGTATACTGAATCTTTAGGACCTTATGCAAAATCTGCGTTTCTTATAGGAGCGTTTATCACCTTATTCTCTACCCTATTCGCTGCTTTGGCGGCATGGACCAGACAGATTACCGATATATTTGGGCAAATAGGATGGATCAGTTTTTCTAACTTTAAGCAACGTAAAAAAACAATTGCAGTTCTTGCATGGGTAATCCCTTTATTGTGGGCCTTGCTTTTTGTATTCATTAAGTTACCTGTTCTTATGGTGTTAACAGGCGGTATTGTTGGTTCATTCCTACTTTTTCTGGTAGTTTTTGCGGTAATCCACTTTCGATACTTTAGAACACAACCGCTTTTCAAACACGGATTTTTTTATGATTTTGCGCTATGGATAAGTATATTGAGTATTCTAGGTGTTGGCATTTTGGGTATTATTAAATTATATAGCTGAAACGCACCGGAAAAAATGAAACAGTATAATAGCAAACTAAATGTATAGAATGAAATTGAAACCAATTGTATTAGCTTTACTGGTCATAGGCTTGTTCATAAGTTGTGAGCACCATAAGTCTTATGATCTGGTCATCAGAAATGGTATAATTATGGACGGATCAGGTGAACCGTCATTTAAAGGAGATATTGCAATTAATGCGGACACCATAGCTGCGGTTGGCGATTTAAAAAATGCTGCTGGCTCATTGGAAATAGATGCAATCGGACTCACCGTTGCTCCCGGGTTTATTAATATGTTAAGTTGGGCCAATGTTTCGCTGATTGAAGATGGAAGATCACAAGGGGATATCAGACAAGGGGTAACCCTTGAAGTTATGGGTGAAGGGCATTCCATGGGCCCGTTAAACGAGGCTATGAAACTGGAAATGAAAGAAACACAACAAAATATTAATTACGAAATTAATTGGAGTACCCTTGGAGAATACATGGAGTTTCTCGAAAAAAAAGGTGTATCTACAAATATTGCTTCTTTTGTTGGGAATGGAACCTTAAGGGAATATGTTATGAATTACGAAACCAGGCCTCCAGACACAGCTGAATTAGAAAAAATGAAAGAGCTGACAAAACAGGCTATGGAGGAAGGTGCAGTAGGTCTATCAACATCATTAATTTATGTGCCTAGCGGACATGCAAAAACGGAAGAAATTATTGAATTAGCCAAAGTTGCCGCAGACTATGGTGGAATGTATGTTTCCCATATCAGGGATGAAGAAGAAAACCTTTTAGAGGCCATTCAGGAACTAATAACTATTTCTAAGGAGGCCGGGGTACGCTCCGAAATATATCACTTTAAAGCCTCAGGCACCGCTAACTGGCATTTACTGGACAGTGCAATACAGCTGGTGGATAACGCCCGTAAACAAGGTCTGCCAATAACTACTGATATGTATATGTACAATGCCAGTTCCACAGGTCTAAATATTTTATTGCCTTCATGGGCAAAAGAAGGTGGGCATAGCAAAACAATGGAACTGATATCGCAATCGGCAAAAAGGAGGCAGATGATTCAGGAAATAAAATTTCATGTACCACCGGAAAAGATCCTTTTAGTTGGGTTCAGAAATAAACAAATGAGGCACCTTATAGGTACAACCCTTGCCGAAATAGCTAAGGAAAGAAATATTACCGCTGCCGAGGCCGTAGTTGACTTAATACAGGAAGACGATAGCAGAATTCAGGTGGTTTATTTCTCAATGTCTGAAGAGAATATTAAAAAGAAACTGGCCCTACCCTATATGGCCATCTGTTCTGATGCAGGATCCTATACTACTGAAGGCGTGTTTTTAGAACAAAGTACGCATCCGAGAGCTTATGGATCCTTTGCACGCTTATTAGGACATTTTGTGCGCGACGAAAAAGTTATTCCATTGGAGGAAGCTATCTATAAACTTACTTCGCTTCCTGCAAACAATTTAAAACTAAAGCATCGGGGCGCTCTAAAAGAAGGATATTATGCAGACATTGTAGTTTTTGACGCCAATACAATTAAAGACAACGCTACTTTTGCCAAACCACATCAATATGCAACGGGGATGAAACATGTATTTGTAAATGGAACCCAGGTGCTCAAAGACGGAGAACATACTGGTGCTTTCCCCGGCAGGGTAGTTCGCGGACCGGGATGGACTGGAAATTAACTCTTATTATTCTATTAAAAACAAGTCAATGAAACATTTAAATGCAATCCTGATCTTACTTTTAGCTATAGGATGTAAAGCCCAAAAACAAGAACTAGTGGCCGATCAGGCCAACCTCACTTTGGTTGCTGCAGATTACAAATTTACCGAAGGCCCGGCAGTAGATAAAAATGGTGATATATACTTCACGGACCAGCCTAATAATCAAATTCTAAAATGGACGGCCTTAGATAATTCGGTCTCTGTGTATATGGAAGATGCCGGTAGAGCAAATGGCCTTTATTTTGATCACGATGGCAATCTTTTGGCCTGCGCCGATGAAAAATTTGAACTTTGGAGAATAGATAAGGCTAAAAAGCCAACAGTGCTGGTAGACGAATTTCAAGGAAAAAAACTCAATGGCCCCAATGACCTTTGGGTAGATGCAAAGGGGGGTATTTATTTTACAGATCCTTATTATCAAAGACCGTATTGGGAACGTAAGGAAAAAGAAATTGAAAAAGAACGTGTTTATTATTTGACCCCTGATACTAATGAGTTGCGCATTGTAGCCGATGACTTGGTACAACCCAATGGAATAATAGGAACTCCAGATGGTAAAATGATCTATATCGCAGACATAGGCGATAAAAAAACATATAGTTTTACTATTTCGGAAAATGGTGATCTCAGTAATAAAACACTCTTTACAGAAATGGGTTCAGACGGGATGACAATAGACAACCAGGGTAATGTTTATTTGACCGGCAATGGCGTAACAGTATTTAATAAAAAAGGGGAAGAAATACTTCAAATTCCGGTACCCCAAAAATGGACAGCCAATGTTACATTTGGTGGGCCCAGTCAAAATATACTTTTTATTACCGCAATGAATTCAGTTTATACCCTGGAAATGAATGTGAACGGGGTGCGCTGATAATTTATTACTGTAGTCATTATAAAAGTCAGCATTGGAAAATCAATGTAAACTGAATATTGCAGATTCTTAAAAAGAGATTTCGTGAAAAAATTTCTTATTCTACAAATGCGACCAGAAAACGAAACTTCCGACAGTGAGTTTGAGGCTATTTTGAGGGTCGGAGGTTTAACAGCAGATGAGGTGCATCGGGTAAGGGTAGAACAAAATAGCATACCCGACATTAATCTTCATAACTACTCTGCCATAATTGCCGGTGGCAGCCCGTTTGATGTGAGCATCCCGGAAGCCAATAAAAGTGTCGTCCAAAGAAGGGTTGAATTATTTTTTACTGCTCTTTTTGACAAGCTGATTCCTCAGGATTTCCCATTTCTTGGTGCCTGTTCAGGAAATGGACTTTTGGGTAGATATTGCGGTGCAACAATATCTAATAAATTTTCTGAACCCATAGGAAGTGTTGATGTATGGATAACAAACGAAGGCATGAAAGATCCTCTTTTAAAAGGCCTGCCAAAGAATTTTACCGCAATGGTAGGCCATAAAGAAGCTTGCGATACAATTCCTTCTGGTGCTGTTCTCCTGGTATCTTCAGATTCCTGTCCGGTCCAGATGTTTCGAATAAAAAAAAATATATATGCCACTCAATTTCACCCGGAAGCCGATGCTGATGAATTTATTTTGCGTGTCAAAATTTATAAACATGCCGGTTATTTCCTGCCTGAAGAAGCTGAAGATCTGATCAGGGAAATTCGTCAAATGAATACCCCGGTGCCGAAAGAAATACTGAATCGCTTTATAGACAAATACAAATCCTATAAATAAAATTAGTTCAGCACCTATTTCTTAGATTTTTTTAAGTAATTTAATCCTGCACTATTAAAAGCTGGCATGGCTTCTCAATCTTTAAATATTAACAATAAAACGTATGTTGTAGATCTTAATGAGGATACTACATTGCTTTGGGTATTGAGGGAACATCTTGGACTGACGGGAACAAAATACGGCTGCGGTATCGCCTTATGTGGATCTTGCACCGTGCATGTGGACGGCCAGCCAATGAGATCATGTGCACTTCCAATGAGTGGTTTAAACAAAAATCAAAAAATTATTACAATAGAAGGCTTGTCAGATGATGGTGATCATCCGGTTCAGAAAGCCTGGATAGAGGCTCAAGCCCCGCAATGTGGCTATTGCCAATCAGGTCAGATAATGCAGGCTGTGGCCCTGCTTGCGGAAAATCCCAATCCAACAAAGGAAGAGATAAAAGCTTATATGAATGGAAATTTATGTCGTTGTGGCACATATTTGCGCATTGTAAAAGCTATTGAAATAGCAGCAAAAAAACATCAGTAAATACTTAAATCGTTTTCAAGCTATAAATTTTTTACGGAACTAATGAGTAAAGCAGTAAGTAGAAGAGAATTTCTTAAAACCTCAGGTGAGGTTGCCTTATTTATTGGTGTTTCCGGTCTCCTGCCTCAAATGATTTCCTGTAAAAACAACAAGGAGGTACAAAAACTTTTAAAAAAACATCAGCTAACAGCTTGGGTGAAATTAGCTGAAGACGGCCAGATTACTATATATAATCCCGCGGCTGAAATGGGCCAGGGATCCATGACCTCATTACCTGCAATCTTTGCAGAAGAAATGGATGCAGATTGGTCTAAGATCTCTGTAGAGTTCTCGCCACAGGAATCCCATATATACGGATCGGATAAATGGAGCCCAAATAATAAGGTAATGCTTTCAGCCGGTAGTATGATAACCTATGGTTACTACTCCATAATGAGGCAGGCCGGTGCTCAGGCCCGTTATATTTTAATGTATAGTGCCTCCGAGCATTGGAAAGTACCTATGGAGGAGCTTAGCACTTCCAATGGTGAAGTAATTAACGGGCGGGATAACAAAAGGATTGGGTATGGTAATTTGATTCCCTTTCTGAATATGCCCGAAAAGCTACCGGAATTCTCAGAATCAGAGTTCAAAGATCCTAAAAACTATCGGTTTATAGGGATAGACCGGCCACGCGTAGATATTCCCGAAAAGGTAAAGGGAACCACCCAGTTTGCCATTGATATTCAATTACCAGAAATGCTCTATGGGGTACTGGAGCGCGGTAATCTCCATGGAGCACGACCAACCCTGAATAATGAATCTGAAATCCTGGCCTTAAGAGGGGTGCTGAAAATAGTACCCTTTGATTATGCCATTGGCATAGTTGCAGAAACTTTAGATCAGGCTCTTGCTGCCAAAAAACGGCTTAATATTACCTGGAGTGAATCTTCTGCAAGCGGTTTCAATTCTCAGGAGTGTTATAAAAAATATGAAAAAATAGCCTCAGGGAAATCAGCAGGTAAAGTGATTACGAATGAAGGAGATGTTATTGGCGCCATTAAATCAGCAGCAAAAACCTTTAGTGTTGATTTTAAAAATGATTATGTCTATCACGCCCAAATGGAACCTCTTAATGCCGTAGTGCAGGTTGGGACAGATGGAAACTCAGCTGAGGTTTGGGTTGGAAGTCAGCAGGGTTTTGATTCTAAACTTGGAGTTCCCAAGTACCTGGGGATTCCGGCAGAAAATGTAAAAATAAATCTGCAGTATTTGGGGGGTGGCTTTGGCAGAAGAAGTATGACAGATTTTGTTTTGGAAGGAACAGGTTTAGCCAGAGAGGTTGCTCCCAGACCGGTAAAATTAATTTGGACACGTGAAGATGACGTTAGTTATGGTGCCTATAGGCCTTTAACTCTGCAAAGACTAAAAGCCTCTGCAGATGCTCACGGGAATATAACAGGTTTTTCACATTGTGTGGTTGGAGATGGTGGTAATTTGGTTGCCAGCGGTATCCGAATTGATTATTATGATATTCCTAATAAATATGCAGAATGGCGGGAAGTTTCTGAAGGTATAAGGCTAAAGCACTGGCGTTCGGTGGGCCACGGCCCCAACAAATTTGCGATAGAGTGCATGGTCGATGAAATAGCTGCTTATTTCAAGAAAGATCCTGCCGATTTTAGAAGGATTTTATTGCGTAAATCACCAAGGGGCCTTGCAACATTAGAGAAAGCTATAGCCATGTCTGATTGGCATTCAAATATTGCTGATAACCGTGCCAAAGGGATTGCTTTTTTAGAGCGAAGCGGTACATTAAGCACAGGTGTTTGTGAAATTTCCGTGGATAGAAAAACCGGCAAAATAAATGTACATCATTTTTGGACTGCAAGTGATGCGGGAATAGTAATACAGCCAGATAATGTTAGGGCACAAATGGAAGGTGGCATATTAATGGGTATTAGCAGTGTACTTAAAGAGCAGCTGACCATAGTTAATGGACAGGTACAACAGTCCAACTTCAATGATTATGAAATATTGAGAATGTCAGATATTCCTGAAAGCGTAGAAACTGAAATGATTGAATCTCGTGAAACACCCCGGGGAGTGGGTGAATCTGGCACTCCATTAGTTGCCTGTGCCATTGCCAACGCCTTCCTTAAATTAACCGGTAAACACCTCAGGCATTTACCTTTTACTCCGGAAAGAGTGTTAAACGCCTTAAATACCTGATTCTAATTAGGCCGTATGTCTATTTATAATAACAGTTAACCCACCATTTTTATTACCTTTAATATTAAGTTCCATAATATTTTTAAAGGAGTTTTTAAATACAATAAATAATAGTATTTCAAATTGGTAATTATAAATAATTCCTCATAAGGTAGCCATAATGAAGAGAAGAAAGTTCCTGTTATTGTCGCTTCTTGGTTTATTTATAAGCTTAGTTGCCTATTGGTATTATAAATTTAAATCTGCAGCAGTTGGAGATCTGATGTACCCTTCAGACCTTACAGAAATATGCGATCGAAAAACTTTAATTACTATTGGAAAGCAGTATCGGAAGTTAACCGATGAGAATAATAAAAAATATTTGGAAGAATTGTTGCTCAAAGATGCAGAAGTTCACCACACCGAAATTAAAACAGGCTTGAAAACTAAAGTGGCGGAAGACTTTAACACTGGCAATACGATTCTTATTGATGGCTGGTTACTTTCTATAACTGAAGCCAGACAATGTGCCCTTTTATCAATCTCGGAAGCAAATTAGAATTTATGCATTTAGACGCCAGAGAACTTGATAACAACACCTTAATTGAAGGAGATCTTTGTATTGTTGGTGCCGGTGCGGCAGGTATCAGTATGGCACTGGACTGGAATAAAAGTGGCAAAAAAGTAATCCTTCTGGAAGGTGGAGGTTTTGAATATGACAACGAAATTCAGGATCTGTACTCCGGAAAATCAACGGGACAGAGGTATTATCCTTTGCGCTCATGCAGGCTTCACTTGTTTGGAGGGACAACAGGTCATTGGGGAGGTATGTGCGCCCCCCTGGATCCCATAGATTTTAAAATAAGAAGTTGGGTGCCAGATAGTGGTTGGCCTATTACATTGGATGATCTTGTGCCCTTTTACACTAAAGCCCAAGATTTATTTGAATTAGATGCTTATAATTACGACTTGCAATACTGGCAAAAAAAGTACCCGGGACTCACCCCTTTTCCGCTGGACAAGAACATTATCTGGTCAAAAATGTGGCAATTTAGCCCCCCTACCCGATTTGGTAAAACATATAAAGAAACTATTGTTAAATCAGCTAATATACATCTGTACACCTATGCCAATCTTACCAATATTGTGGCAAATAATGAAGTTAACGGCATAAAGGAACTAATAATAAAAAATCATGAGGGAAAAACCCATAAAGTAAGGGCTAAAAATTTTGTCTTGGCATGTGGTGCTATACAAAATGCAAGGATGTTACTGGCATCAAGAGGAGTGGCCAAAAAAGGCATAGGCAATGACAGGGATCTTGTCGGGCGTTATTTTATGGAACATCTGGAAATTAAGTCTGCCCAATTATGGCTCAAAAAACCATTTTCAACCGAGTTATACACTTTTGATTACGGCACCCGTAAACCAAGAGCAGAATTGACACTGACCGAAGGTATTCAAGAGGAAAATCGTATTCTAAATGGTTCTGCTTCATTAACACCACTGATTATAGCAAAACAGCAGACGCCACTGATAGATGTCTGGAGCAATGAAGATCCAAGGAAATCCTTCGATAATTTAGTAGCAAATTTCAGAAAATCCAGAGAGAAAAACCAGGCTTGGAAGGATGATAGCGGAAACAGGGCTTTTGAATTATTCACACGCATGGAACAGGCCCCGAACCGTAATTCCAGAATAATGCTCTCCGATGAAAAGGATGCACTGGGTGTGCCCAGACCCCAACTGCATTGGGAATTAACCGAGCTGGATAAATACAGTATCAGAAAAATGTACCACATCCTTGGTGAACAAATGGGTAAGGCAAGTGTTGGAAGAATAAAATTAGAGGAATTCCTATGGGATGAAAACGACAACGCAATGCCAGATCAGTTAGGTGGAGGTTGGCATCATATGGGTACTACACGAATGAGCGAAGATCGCAATAAAGGAGTGGTAGATGAAAATTGTAAAGTTCATGGTATTGATAACCTCTTTATTGCCGGTTCCGGTTGCTTTAGTACGGCCGGTGCTCCAAATCCAACGCTAACACTGGTTGCCCTGTCTTTAAGATTGTCAGATTATTTAAAAGCAAGCTAAAAATTACTATAGGAATTAATAATTGGTTTATCAATATTGTAAATTAGTTTAAAAAGGTTAACCCATGCCAACGGGCAGAAAATTTATCCTCGAAAATCCGAGTAAATCGGCTCGCTATGCCTTGTCTGTACTGGCCCCTTTTATATCAGCTTATTTGATATTCTTTGTAGAACTGGACCCCGATAATCCGGCTATCACTAATACACTGGCAGTAGCATTATTAATGGCCCTTTGGTGGATAACCGAGCTAATTCCCCTCGCCATCACCTCCCTCCTGCCCATTGTCCTTTTTCCTGCACTTGGAATCATGAATGGCCGGGAAGTTTCAGCCACTTATTTTAATCATGTCATATTTTTATTTATTGGAGGTTTTTTGGTTGCTCTTGCCATTCAAAAATGGGCGCTGCACAAGCGAATTGCATTAAAAATTCTTCGAGTTATTGGTAGTAGTCCGGGCAGAATACTATTGGGGTTTATGGTTGCTACTGCTTTCCTTTCCATGTGGATATCAAATACGGCTACGGCAATGCTAATGGTCCCTATACTTTTATCAATAATTACCAAGTTGGAGGAGATAAATGGTAAAACATTGGTAAAGCACTTTGCTGTAGGCCTTCTACTTTGCATTGCCTACAGCGCTTCTATAGGAGGAATTGCGACTCTTGTGGGTACACCACCGAACCTTTCGTTCGCCCGTATCTTTTATATTTACTTTCCTAATGCCCCGGAGATTTCATTTGCAACCTGGTTTTTTTATGCCTTTCCAATATCACTTGTTTTATTTGCGGTTCTATTTGGGTACTTATACCTCATTTTTGTCAAGAGAAAAAAGAATTGGAAAAGTTTGAGTACAAATGAGATTCTTCTAGATTATGCAAAACTAGGCAGGAAAAACTTTGAAGAGAAAGTATTGATCATTGCTTTTGCGTCCCTTGCATTGCTATGGTTTTTCCGGGCAGATATAATGGTAGGTGGATTTAAAATTCCCGGATGGTCAAACTTATTCAATTATCCACAATTTTTTAATGACGGGACAGTGGCCATTTTTGTTGCTGTGATCTTATTTATGATTCCATCTAAAACGCAACCAGGGACTTTTCTCATGGATTGGAAAGCGGCAGAAGAGATACCTTGGGAAATAATATTACTGTTTGGTGGTGGTTTTGCCCTTGCAAGCGGATTTAAAGAATCTGGTCTATCCTTGTGGTTTGGACATCAATTGGAATGGTTAAGTGGCCTGCACCCCCTAATTCTAATTCTTTGCATATGTTTCCTTGTAACTTTTTTGACCGAAATTACTTCAAATACGGCAACAGTAGAAACCTTATTGCCAATTCTTGCTGGCCTGGCCGTTAGCATAGAAACCAACCCCCTGCTCTTCATGCTTCCGGCCACAGTGGCGGGTTCCCTTGCATTCATGTTACCGGTTGCAACTCCTCCCAACGCTATAGTTTTTGGCAGTAAACGTATTTCCGTCATTCAGATGGCTAAAACCGGTTTTTTCTTAAATATTATAGGGATTATCCTGGTATCTGTGATAACTTATTATTTCGGTACCTTTATTTTTGATATTGTAGAAGGCGTTTTTCCCGAATGGGCAAAAATCGATTAATAGGAATTTCTTAACTTGACTTAATAAACATCCTTATGAAAAATACGATCTTTTTTTTGGCTTTTCATCTCATAATTAGCTCAATTGCGTTTGGTCAAAACGGAAAAGTTCTGGACGAACTTACTCTTAACAGTAAAATATTGGAGAGTCAGCGAAAATTTGCAATTTACTTACCTCCGGATTATGATTCCTCCCAGCGAAGCTATCCGGTA
The DNA here is from genome assembly GCF_049669105.1 of Eudoraea sp. Taxonomy (NCBI): domain Bacteria; kingdom Pseudomonadati; phylum Bacteroidota; class Flavobacteriia; order Flavobacteriales; family Flavobacteriaceae; genus Eudoraea; species Eudoraea sp. The sequence continues at coordinate 21,876 of NZ_JBATKE010000050.1, read as the reverse complement.
CTTTATTTACTTCACGGCGGAGGTGATGACCAAACCGGTTGGGTGCAATTTGGAGAAGTTTTGCATATTACAGACAAAGCTATTCGAGAAGGTAAGGCTACTCCAATGATCATTGTAATGCCCGATGCAAATACCGGAAAACGAGGCTATTTTAACCGAGGGGACTGGCGCTATGAAGATTTCTTTTTTGAAGAATTTATGCCTTATGTAGAAACTACTTATCGTATTAAAAGGGAAAAGCGATTTCGTGCTGTGGCAGGACTCTCTATGGGCGGAGGTGGTTCTTTTATGTATGCCTTACATCATCCGGAGTTATTCTCTTCGGCCTGCCCTTTAAGTGCTTCCGTTGGCCCACTTACAATTGATAAATTAAAAGAACGATTAAAAGAAAGAGGAGAAACCTATTCAGAAGAAGAAATAAAAACGTATTTCAAACGGCATAATGCTATTTCTTTGGTTGAGTCTATGCCGATTGAAGACGTTAAATCTGTCAGGTGGTTTATTGATTGTGGAGATGATGATTTTTTATACGAGGGCAACAGCCTAATACATATTGCTATGAAGAAAAAAGATATCCCTCATGAATACAGGGTCCGAGATGGCAGGCATAGCTGGACCTATTGGAGAGCGTCACTACCAGTAGTATTAGAATTTGTATCTGATGCATTTCATCAATATTAATCGGGAAAAACATGAAAATAAAAACTACCCTTATGGCCTTATTTTTAATCGCAATTATGAATGCCCAGGAAAAGCACCCTCAGGACCTACCTTATTATCAGATTCCGGACTATCCGGATAGCTATACGGCAGGTACTGTGGTTTCCCGAATGATAGATGGTTTGGGATTTAGGTATTATTGGGCTACTGAAGGATTGCGTACCGAAGACCTGGCCTATAAACCTTCGGAAAGCAATAGAACTATTGATGAAACCTTAGATCACCTTTATAACTTATCACGCGTCGTGTACAACTCCGCAATAAAGGAAATTAATGATAGAACACAACCCCGGGAAGAAGCACTTTCATTTCAGGAAAAAAGAAAGCGCACTTTATTAAATTTTAAAAAAGCCAGTGAAATTTTTATTAATGCAGGGGACCTAAACGAACATTTGGTGATCTTCAAATCCAAATCTGGCACAATTATAAACCCATTCTGGAATCAGATAAACGGACCTATTGAGGATGCTATTTGGCATAGCGGACAGATAGTGGCTTTGCGAAGGGCATCGGGTAACCCAATAGATCCCAAAGTTAATGTTTTTAAGGGTGTAAGAAGTTCGGAGTAATTGGAAAAAGCCAAAGGATAATAAACTATTTAAAGGTTTTTTCTGATTCGCTGAAAGGATTTAATCAGTAAAAAGACTATTTGACATTAATTTATTGATTACAAGGACTTTTATCCTTAAATTCTTCGTATATCTATTAATAGGATATTCCAGGGTTTATAGAAATCTTTCAAAATATTTCGGAATTATCAGGCACATGATTGATAATTTAATTAACAACCTTAAAAACAAACAAATGAAAAAAATTCTTCTTCCAGTAATTGCGCTTTTCTTACTTGGTTTTGGTCCCACAAGTACTAAACTTACGGATCAGGAAAGAGTTATAGGAGCTCTTGAATTGACTAAAACACATGCATATATGATGGAAACCCTTAACGGACTAAGTGAGGAACAGTTAAATTTCAAAAGTAGTCCTGAATCATGGTCTATTGCCGAATGTGTTGAGCATCTGGCAATTTCCGAAAATGCTTTGGACCAAATGCTTCAGGAATCCTTAAAAACACCTGCTGATCCCTCTAAGCGTGCAGACGTAAAAATGACCGATAAAGAACTAATGGCTATGATTAGAAGCCGGGATACAAAAGTAAAAACCTCAGAACCTTTTGAGCCATCCGGTAAGTTTGGATCCTATGAGGAAAGCCTGAAAGCTTTTCAATCAAAAAGAAAAGAACACATAATCTATATGGAGACTACAGAAGATGATCTGAGAAATCATTACGGGCAAATGCCTTTCGGCACCATTGATGCCTATCAAATACTCATGTTCATTTCTGGTCATACTGAAAGGCATGTAAAGCAAATGGAAGAAGTCAAAGCAGATCAAAACTTTCCTAATATATGATTTGATTTTCTTTGTTTGGAAAAGATAATTGTAATACCCTCGTGCTATTTTGTTCGCTGAGGGTATTTGCTTTTAAATGGTATTGCTTATTTTTAAAGCGATGACATTTTTCACTTTTGTAGTCTTTACAGGTTTTGTTGCCCTTTATGCTACCTGGAAACTTCGCCGGGATAAATTAAATACCAAAGACGGTTATTTTCTGGGAGGAAGGTCGCTGACTGGTGTAATTATTGCCGGCTCATTGCTATTAACCAATATTTCTACAGAGCACCTTGTGGGAATGAATGGTTCTGCATATAAAAATGGTGCCATTATAGTAGCCTGGGAGGTCACTTCCGCATTAGCTCTCGTAATTGCAGCTTTATATTTTGCACCTCGGTACCTAAAAATGGGTCTGACAACTATTCCGGAATTTTTGGAAAAACGATTTGATGGCCTTACTAGAACCCTTGTTGCGCTCTTGCTCATCATATCTTTTGTAGCCACTCTGTTACCCATAGTACTATATACAGGGGCATTAAATATCGAAGCCATATTCGAAATCTCCGAACTTTTAAGTGTGAGTCAAAAAGAAGGTATCTGGATTACCATAGTTATTGTTGGAGGGATCGGTGCTCTATACGCTATTTTTGGTGGACTTAAGATGGTAGCTTACACAGATACCATAAACGGTTTTGGTCTCCTTGTAGCCGGTTTGCTGGTTCCCGTTTTGGCGCTTTGGAGTATAGGCGATGGAAATCTGGCGGAAGGTTTAGGTATGGTCTTTGAGAAAAACCCCGGTAAATTTAATGTTATTAGCAGAGAAGCGGGCATAGGACCGGGATCAAGGTCTGCAATATTGCCATTTGAAGTACTTTTTACAGGATTAATGTTAAATCAGATTTATTTCTGGACCATGCATCAGTCCATTATTCAAAGAGTACTCGGGGCCGTAAGTCTTAAGGAAGCCCAAAAAGGTTTGCTGTTTACCGGACTATTAAAAATTCTGGTTCCTCTGGTAATAGTCCTTCCTGGTCTTATTGGGTTTTATTATTTTGGAGAAGAATTTTATGATAATCCCGACAGTGTTTACCCCAATCTGGTGAAAATGGTATTACCAGCCTGGTTAACCGGATTCTTTGTTGCCGTTATGATGGGGGCAATACTCACTACCTTCAATAGTGCTTTGAATAGTGCAGCAACAGTTTTTAGCCTGGGCATTTTTAAACGATATATCCAAAAAAATGCCGGGGAAAGAAGACTTGTAAATATAGGAAAATGGACCTCAGCCATACTTGCCCTTTTTGCCATTGGAATAGCACCTTTTGTAGCCAATGCACCAGAAGGTCTTTATCAGCTGTTGCAACAACTCAATGGAATATTCTTCATACCAATTGCTGGTGTTATAATCGCGGGTTTTTTACTGCCAAGTGTTTCGGCTGCAGGAGCGAAAACCGGTTTATTATTTGGCTTGTTATTTTATATCGTAAGCTACTTTATTCTCGAAGTTGATCTGCATTTTGTGCATATATGGGGAATTGAATTTGTACTAAATATTGGTGTAATGCTTTTAATATCACGGTTTTTTCCAAATAAGGAAACTTTTGTCATTAAAGATGCGGGAATATTAAACCTTAAACCGTGGAAATTTGCGAGACAGTTTAGCCTGTTTTTAGTAGTATTCACCATTATTTTGTACCTTTTACTAGGAAATGTTTAGTATGGAAAAAGTATTTAGAAATTATAATGATACAGATGTAAATGCTGCAGTGCGAGACCATTATCGCAAAATGCGGGAAAGACAAACCTTTGAATATGTCCAGCGGATGCAAAGGAAGTATTTGATGTTTAATAAGCCTATGGGTCTCTGGGATGCAATGACACATTTAAATGACCTGATTGACGTGAGCGATCCGGATTTGGATTTGCCTAACGTACAGCATCTTATTCAAAGTGCTGAAGCAATCAGAGAGGACAAGCGACCAGACTGGATGCAATTAGTTGGCCTGATACACGATTTAGGGAAAGTGATGTTTCTTTGGGGAAGCGATGAAGATGGAACAAGCCAGAACGAACAATGGGGAATGGTTGGTGATGTTTTTGTGGTTGGTTGTGCGTTGCCGGAGTCTTGTGTTTACCCTGAATTTAATCAACTTAATCCGGATATGAGAGATTCAAGATATAGCTCTGAATTGGGAATATATGAAAAGCACTGTGGTCTGGATAATCTTACTCTTGCATGGGGACATGACGAATATCTATTTCAGGTATTACAGCACCATAAGGGAAACCTAATCCCGGAAGCTGGTATGGCCATGATAAGGTATCATTCCTTCTACCCCTGGCATAGCGGAGGAAGTTATACTTCGCTGCTTTGTGATAAAGACGAAGAATATTTAAATTGGATAAGAGATTTCAATAAATATGATCTTTATACAAAATGTAATAAAACCTATGATCTGGAAGAGATTAAGGATTATTATTTACCCATAGCTGAAAAGTACCTCGGAACTGGCCCAATCTATTGGTAGTGCAAAAACCAAAAAAAGACATCTCAAAATAACAAAGTAATTTACTTTGCTATTTATGATTAAAACGTAATAGACCGTATTTATAGTTTTGTGGGAACTTTTAGAGTAAAAGCACAATAGAAAATTCTACCCAAAGAGCAAGAAATAGACACATTTCTGCACAGGCATCATTGGTCTTAAGGATATTTATCCTTCAGCAATCTTTAAGAAAATTTATGATATATTAACAATTTAAGATGATCAAAATCATTAAATTAGAAAGAAATGGGTTGTATTTTTGCAACTATAGTTTTTAAAAATCTAGATCATGAAAGATATCATATTTCTCAAATCCAATAATGTTCTATTATCAGCATTAGCAGGAATTATATTGTTAATAGGAATACCTGCAACCAGCCAGGCATCAACTGTCTTCCAGGATAATCCTCAGGAAGTAACATCATTCAACCAATTCAAAGGAGAGGTAGTTGACGGTGAGAACAACAAGCCGCTTGTATTTGCTACATTAACTTTGGAAGGAAGTAATATTAGTACTATAACCAATACAGAAGGTAAATTTTTATTAAAAATTCCAACAAGTATTAAACAAGGAAATATTATTGTATCCTTTTTAGGTTATAAATCTTCCGTAGTTCCTTTGGAGCAATTAAAGGATAATAATAATAAGATTGTACTGATGGTCTCAATAACTAAATTGGAAGAGGTAAATGTTGTTATTCCAAAAAGTGCCCGTACCCTGGTTAAGGAAACGCTGCGAAGAAAAGGAGAGAATTACTTTGGAGATCCTACACTTATGACCGCATTTTACAGGGAAACTATTAAAAAACGAAAGAAAAATGTATCTCTTTCAGAAGCCGTGGTAAACATATATAAAACCCCTTATTCCTCTGAGAAAAAAGATGCCGTACAGCTCTATAAAGCCAGAAAGAGTACAGACTACAACAAACTAGACACTCTGGCATTAAAACTGCAAGGAGGTCCGTTCAATGCGCTTTATGTAGATATTATGAAATACCCGGAATATATCTTTAATGAAGTTACCATGGAGGATTATGATTTTAGTTTTGAAAGATCTACAAGGATTAATGACAAATTGATTTATGTAGTAGGTTTTAAACAACGCCCTAATATTTATGATCCTCTTTATAAAGGACAATTATTTATTGACGCAGAAAACAAAATACTTACCAGTGCTATATATTCTTTAAATATTACAGATAAGGAATTAGCGAGTCAAATGTTTGTTAGGAAAAAACCTCGCAATGCTAAAGTATACCCCACAGATATAGCCTACAGGGTGGATTACAGGGAAAAAAATGGAAAATGGTATTACGGATATAGTAATGTGCTTTTAGAGTTTAAAATCAACTGGGATAAAAAGCTTTTTAATTCTGTTTATAGTATGAGCTGTGAAATGGCCGTTACTGACTGGGAAAAAAATATTTCTGGCGAAGTTCCGAAAGTTAAGGATAGATTAAAATCCTCTATTATTCTTAGCGAGGCTGCCATTGGTTTTTCAGATCCTGATTTCTGGGGAGAATACAACATCATAGAACCTGAAAAATCTATAGAATCTGCTATCAAGAAAATACAAAGACAGTTAAAAAAATCTAATACAGACGGCGGGGAATCCATACCGTAGTAACAGTTTAAGAGATATTCTTTTAATCGGCCTCAGATGAGGCCGATTTGTATTAATATATCCCACTGAATAACCCTTTTGATAAATAATTGTAAACTTCCTAGTTATGAACAATTGTTCATAAAGCAAGTTCATAAACTGTTGATTATTAAATTCTTGCAAAATTTGATATATGCTCAAAAATGATGTATATTTATTTTATGGTTTAAGAGAGTTACCTGTCTAGGGTAAATCAACAAGACCATTGTAAAGTTGACGTTCTTTATATTATTGTCTAGTCTTAAAATTAAAGTAGGGTAATTTATTACCAGATTTTAACAAGAGATGAGCATAACGAAGGAGAGCTGTAGTTTTCCTTAGGTGTGTGGGTTTATTTACGTTAAATTTAGAACTTAGGTTTTAGATTTAAGATAGATGAATTAAAACGATGAGAAGAAGCCTTCAGTTGTTACTTGGTTGAAAAATTAAGAACAAAGAAAGTTTCAAACGTTGATTTAGTTAGTCAAATGCAATCAATGGTTGCCGTGCTGTACTTCGGTACAGAACAAAAAGTTTGCTAGCTAATTCTAGAAAGCCATGTCAATGTACTTGTACAATGATATGGCTTTTGTTTTTTACTATTTGTCCCTATAACTTTCATTCTTTTAGCAAGCTATCTTGGCTTTAATTAAAGTTTAAAAAACCGTGGTTTTATGATCTGTTAAAATTGTATATTTGCTGCGCTTAAAACAAATTCTCTTTAATTTATGCCAAGAATAATATACACTAAAACCGACGAGGCACCGGCTTTAGCAACCCAATCGCTTTTACCCATAGTAAAGGCATTCACTAAAACAGCTGGTGTATCCATTGAATTAAAGGACATCTCCCTGGCCAGTAGGATTTTAGCAACTTTTCCAGATTTTTTGAAGGAGAACCAACGAACCCCTGATGATCTGACTGAATTGGGTGACTTGGCAAAAACACCAGAAGCAAATATCATTAAACTGCCAAATATTAGTGCGTCAATTCCTCAACTAAAAGACGCAATTGCGGAGCTACAGAAAAAAGGATACAAATTACCAGATTACCCGGATGAACCCAAAAACGAAAAGGATTTTGAGCTTAAGTCCAGATATGACCGTATTAAAGGAAGTGCGGTAAATCCTGTATTGCGAGAAGGTAATTCTGATAGAAGAGCTCCAGTGCCCATAAAGAATTATGCCAAGAAAAATCCGCATTCAATGGGTGCCTGGGATTCCAATTCAAAAACACATGTTGCCACTATGGCACATGGTGATTTTAAATCCAATGAAAAATCAATAACTATAGACAAAGCTACTGATGTTAAAATAGTTTTATCGGGTACTGATGGTTCAGTAAACACTTTAAAAGAAAAAATACCCTTGTTGAAAGGTGAGATAATTGATGCGACCGTCCTCAGCAAAACTGCACTTCTCCAATTCTTAAAAGAACAGTTGGCAGATGCCAAGAAAAAAGGAGTCCTATTCTCAGTTCATCTGAAGGCAACTATGATGAAAGTCTCAGACCCTATTATCTTTGGTCATGTAATGGAGGTTTATTTTGCTGAAGTATTTAACAAGTATGCAGCACTTTTTGAGGAAATTGGCATAAGTTCTAATGATGGTCTCGAAATGTTATTCGAAAAATTAAGAACCCTTCCCGAAAATAAAAGAACAGAAATTGAGGAAGAAATAATGAAAGCCCTGCAAGATGGTCCTGATCTTGCTATGGTAAATTCCGAAAAAGGAATTACTAACCTCCATGTACCAAGCGACATCATAATTGATGCATCCATGCCTGCAATGATCCGTACTTCGGGTCAAATGTGGAATAAGGAAGGAAAGCTCCAGGACACTAAAGCCATAATACCTGACAGCAGCTACGCAGGTGTTTATAAAGCTACCATTGATTTTTGCAAAAAGAAGGGAGCTTTTGATCCCCGCACCATGGGAACTGTGCCTAATGTTGGCCTTATGGCTCAGAAAGCAGAAGAATATGGCTCGCATGACAAAACCTTCGAAATTAAAAAGGATGGTTTTGTAAGCATTATTGATACTCTTACAGGAGAAGAGCTTTTAAAACATAAAGTAGAAACAGGTGATATATGGAGGATGTGTCAGGTTAAAGATGCCCCAATTCAGGATTGGGTAAAACTTGCTGTATCCAGGGCAAGAACTTCTAATACTCCGGCTGTTTTCTGGCTGGATAAAGAGCGTGCTCATGATGCTGAACTGATTAAGAAAGTTAACAAATATCTTCCTGAAAATGATACTTCAGGATTGGATATCAGAATATTGTCACCCGTAGAAGCTACAAATTTTACACTAAATCGGATTATCCAAGGCAAAGATACCATCTCGGTGTCGGGGAATGTTTTGAGAGATTATTTGACTGACCTGTTTCCTATTCTCGAAGTTGGAACCAGTGCTAAAATGCTTTCTATTGTGCCCTTAATGAATGGTGGTGGATTGTTTGAAACCGGAGCCGGGGGTTCTGCTCCAAAACATGTTGAGCAATTCCTTGAAGAAGGTCATCTGAGATGGGATTCATTAGGTGAATTTTTAGCACTTAGTGTATCGCTCGACTTTTATGGAAATAAAAATAACAATACCAAGGCTTTAGTATTGGCCAAAGCACTGGATAAAGCCACTGAAGAATTTTTGGATAACGATAAATCGCCATCAAGAAAAGTAGGTGAATTGGATACCAGAGGAAGTCATTTTTATTTAGGCCTATATTGGGCCAGGGCTCTTGCCAATCAGGAAGAAGATAGTGAACTTAAAAATACTTTTACAAAACTTGGCAGCTCACTTGAAAAAAATTCCCAAAGAATTGTGGAAGAATTGATTGATGCCCAAGGTACTCCGCAGGATATTGGTGGTTATTATAAGCCCGATCCTTCGCTTATGAGTAGTGCCATGAGACCAAGTAAAACTTTAAATTCTTTATTAGAACAAATTTGATACTAATTCAGTAATAAAATTAAAGACCTCAACGAATTCAGTTGGGGTCTCTTTATTTTAAAATACCGATAACAATGAATAGATTATAATCTTAATGCATATTTTTGAAGAAAATTGCCTTAATGTACCAACCCTTACGACAATTCGTAATTATCCTCTTTTTTATTTCCTCATTTTGCCTCTTTTCACAGCAAAAGTATACCTTCAATGGAACAATTACAGAAGCCTCGAGCAATGAGACATTAATTGGAGTTACTTTACTGGTCCCTGAAATAAATACCGGTGTTACCACTAATGATTATGGTTTTTACTCCCTAACCCTACCTGAAGGAGATTATCAAATCAGACTTAGTTATTTAGGATATCAGGACATCGTGCAAACCATATCACTTACCCAGGACCTCAGAATAAATTTTGAAATGGTTGAAGAGGTTGAACAATTAGACGAAGTTGTGGTAACCGAAGATGTGGAAAAAGTTAATATTCGCAAACCACAAATGAGTGTGAATACACTTTCTGTACAAACCATTAAAAAAATTCCCGTGATTTTGGGTGAGGCAGATGTAATAAAATCTCTGCTTCTTCTACCAGGTGTTACCAGTGCGGGTGAGGCGTCTTCGGGTTTTAATGTGCGTGGTGGTGCAGCAGATCAGAACCTCATACTGCTTGACGAAGCAACTATTTTTAACTCTTCCCATTTGTTTGGCTTTTTCTCCGTATTTAATCCGGATGCCATAAAGGACGTAAAACTGTTTAAAGGGGGTATTCCGTCCAGATATGGAGGACGTGTATCTTCTGTCCTTGAAATATTTCAAAAAGAAGGGAATAGTAACAAATTCCATATGACCGGAGGCATCGGTGCCGTAGCAAGCAGATTATTGGCAGAAGGTCCAATTGTAAAAGATAAGGCCGCTTTTTTAATTGGCGGGAGAGCCTCTTATGCACATTTGGCTCTTCCCCTATTTGATATTCCCAACAAAGCGTATTTTTATGACCTTAATGCTAAACTAAATTATAAAATAAATGAAAGGAACAATATTTACCTTTCAGGTTACTTTGGACGGGATGTTTTTAGTATTTCAGACAGTTTTGAAAACACTTATGGCAATAGCGTAGTTAACTTTCGCTGGAATCATCTCTTCTCCAATAAATTATTTTCCAACCTCTCTCTAATTTATTCGGATTATTACTATGGTTTGGAGCTGGATTTTGTTGGATTTAAGTGGAATTCCGGTATTAAGAATTTTAATATCAAGTATGACCTTAAACATTATCTCAGTGAAAAATTGCGAATTAACTACGGGTTAAATAATATCTACTATAAATTTAATCCGGGAAAAATAGTTCCAAACAGTCCGGAATCTGGAATTGTAGAAGAACAACTTATTGAAAAATATGCCAATGAATTTGCGGCCTATGTGGATGTAGAACATAATGTAACTCAAGACTTAAGTTTGAATTATGGCCTAAGATTCAGTTATTTTATGAGACTGGGACAAGATGAATTAAACGTTTATGAAAACAATAACCCGGTAACTTTTGACCCTTTCCTTCTTATTTATAAGGAAGCTGAACCTATTGGGACCATAAATCCAGGCAGAGGGGAAACTTTAGCTTCATTCGCCAATTTGGAACCGCGAATTTCACTGGCATATACCCTAAATCCGGATAATTCATTTAAAGCTAGTTATACAAGACTATCTCAATACCTTCACCTATTATCTAATACCAGTTCACCTACTCCTTTGGACGTCTGGACACCCAGTGGTCCTTTTGTTAAACCCCAACTGCTCGATCAATATGCTCTTGGGTATTTCAGAAATATAAAAAACGGCGATTATTCCTTTGAGACAGAAGTCTTTTATAAAGACATACAAAACAGAATAGATTATATAGACGGCGCGAACTTAATTGCCAATAATGCTATTGAGCAAGTAATTTTAAACGGCACAGCCCGGGCATATGGTCTTGAATTACTATTCAGAAAAAACCAGGGGAAGTTTCAGGGATGGCTGGCATATACATTATCCAGATCAGAACAAAGGACTCCGGGAAGAGCTCCTGTTGAAGACAATGGCAGATCTAATTTGGAGACAGGCATAAATCTGGGAGAATGGTATAGCACTCCTTATGATAAAACACATGACTTTTCGGTGTTTGGAAGTTACACCCTAAATAAGAAATGGACGTTCAATAGCAATTTTATTATTCAAACCGGACAGCCTACCAATTACCCTGTAGGCCAGTTTGAGTTTCAGGGCATTGTTGTTCCCTATTACGGATTACGAAATCAGGAACGCTTGCCGGACTATCACAGACTTGATATATCTGCTACGCTGACTCCAAAGAAAAATGAAGGGAGAAACTGGAAGTCCGAATGGGTGTTTAGCATCTATAACGTCTATAATCGTATGAATGCGGCCTCTATTAATTTCAGGGAAAATCAGGATACCGGTGTTAATGAAGCTGTGCGTACTTCTATTTTTGGAATTGTACCCTCAGTAACCTATAATTTTAAATTTTAATCTCTACTATGAAAAAATATATCTACCTCTTAGTGGTTTTAGTACTAAACGTTGCCTGCGAAGATGTCATAGACGTGGAAGTCCCCAATGAGGAGCCAAGACTGGTAGTAGATGCCCTGATACGGGTCGATATAGATGAACAATTTATTCCGGTGGAGGTTAAATTATCTTTAAGTAGTGATTTTTTCAATAATAATACGCCAACTTCTGCAGAAAGTGTGTTAATTCAATATGATGAGTATGAAGATGGAATAATAATAAATTCTGGTTTTTCTAATTTAGCTGAAGAAATTCCAGGATCGGGCATTTATACTCCAGATCCCAATTTTTCATCAGATCAAAGAATACCTACCAGCATCTTAGACAGGAATTTAGTATTCAATCTATTAATAAGGCATGAGGGCAGACTATATCTGGCGGTCACAGAATATGTACCCTCGGTTCCAATTGATTCTGTAGTTCAAGGAGATGGTACACTTTTTAATGATGATGAAACAGAAATAATCGTAACATTTACGGATGACCCTGAAAGGGATAGTTTTTATCTTTTCGACTTCAGTTTTGGCGAATTTCTGGTTACCGAAGATAAATTTTACAAAGGACAGCAATTTAGTTTTTCGTACTTCTATGACAAAATATTTGAATCTAATACGGAAATAGAGATTCGACTAATGGGGGCGGATCAGACTTTTTTTAACTATATGGATCTCCTGATTGAGCAAACCACTAATGATGCTGGTATTTTTGCCACTCCTGTGGCTACCGTTCGGGGGAATGTGTTTGATATTACTGATATAGACAATATTGACATATCTGATAACGTGGGTCAACCTAACATATTTCCGCTGGGGTATTTCGCCATAGTTCAGGAATATAAGGATACCGTGGTTATCCAGTAAGGGAATTATGCCTGAATCCTATCATGGTAGTGAGCTTTGCCACGTACAATGACCCCCTTATCTTTTTATGTAATTCTTAAAAAATTTTACTATAGCTAGTTCTATTAAACTGGACGCGTTTTCCATACTATAGGAAAGTGACATTGATGGATCTCGTATTTCTATGACTTCAACATTTCCCATCTCATTTAAGTGTTTTGCATTTACCTCTGAAACTCCACAAACCACTATGACCGGAATATTGTAATTTTTACCCAATTGGCATACTCCATTTATTAATTTCCCTCTTAAGGTTTGTTCGTCAATTTTACCTTCCCCTGTAATAATGAAATCTATTGAATTGGATTCTAAAAGTATATCTATTCGTGCCAGTTTGAATATGAAATCAGTACCGCTTATAAACTCCGCATTTAAAAACGTCTTTAACCCATATGCCGCACCACCGGCCGCTCCGGATCCGGGTATATCCGCATAGTCCTTTCCCATTTCCCCTTTAACAATGGTATGCAAGTGTTTCAAACCTTTATCCAGGAATTCTATATCCTCTTTATTTCCACCTTTCTGAGCCGAATAAACGTAAGCTGCCCCAGTTGGTCCAAATAATGGATTGTCTACATCGTTAACAGCATAAACCTCTAAATTTTTATAATCTTGTAGGAATTTGGAAGGGATTATAGCATTAATCTTAGATAAATTTCCTCCTATCGGTTTCAGTAAATTTCCAAATTCATCCTGGAATGAAAATCCAAGCGCCGTTGCTATTCCCAAACCCGCATCGGTAGTTGCACTACCCCCCAGGCCAATATATATTTTTTTAGCCCCTTTTAAGACTGCATCCTTAATTTGAATTCCTGTCCCTATGGTTGAGGTTTGCAAAGGGTCGCGTTCCTCATTTCTCAATAATTCCAGGCCGGAGGCCTTAGCAAGTTCTATATAGCCCTCTCCTGTTTGCCGGTTTAATAAATATTCGGTATTTATTTTTCCTCCTAAAGGGTCTGTCGTATTAACTTCAATGGTTTCTAATTGCTTATAATGATTTACTGAATCAAGAAAACCATCTCCCCCATCGGAAGCTGTAACGCTGTAAATCCCCGCTTTTGGAAAAATGGAAGAAACGCCACTTTCAATTGCGGCTATCACCTGTTTCGCGCTAAGAGATCCCTTAAATTTATCGGGAACCAGTAGAAAATTCATATGTTTTATTTAATGAAGATTTAAATAATTCCAACGGAAAACTTAATCATAATTTTGATTTCTTCCTGAAATGTCCATGTCTATTTATTCAACCCCTTTTGTATAAATATAGCGCAATATTCTTACTTTTAACCGGATCAATCTGGTATATGCAGAATATGAAAACGAACAAAGAATTAATTATTAAAGGAATAAAATACCTTGCCTATACGCTCGTACTTATGTTTACTGCACCTGTGGTATTGTATCAGGCATTCAAAAATACCGAACATTCCTTTTACCTTCCTGTACTCGTCGTTGGTTTCATTCTGGCCATTGGCGCCATAGCTATGGGTTTTTACAGTATTAAGATACTCATGGAAGGTATTTTTTCCAGTAATAAATAGTTAATCGACAAAATATTAGGGTTTTTAAATCTAATGAAAATCATTTAGGGATATTTTGCCTTCATATTCTTAAGATGCTATCTTTGCAAACTTAAATCCTCATACCAGCATATGATTAAAATAACACTCCCGGACGGGTCAGTTAAAGAGTATGAAAAAGGCATTACTCCTTTAGATGTTGCCAAAAGCATTAGTGAAGGTTTGGCCAGGAATGTTATTTCCGCAAAATTCAATGACACTATGGTGGAAGCGGTTACAGCCTTGAATGAGGATGGCAAACTTGTACTTTATACCTGGAGTGACACAGAAGGGAAAAAAGCATTTTGGCACTCTTCTTCACATATCATAGCCCAGGCTCTTGAGGAGTTATATCCGGGAATCAAACTTACTATTGGTCCTGCTATTGAAAACGGGTTTTATTATGATGTCGATTTTGGGGAGCAATCAATTTCTGAAAAAGATTTTCCGGCTATTGAACAAAAAGCTTTGGAAATTGCCCGTGGAAAACACGATTTTAATATGCGTTCAGTTTCCAAGAAGGATGCGTTACAATTTTATAAAGACCAGAGTAATGAATACAAGGTAGAGCTCATTGAAAATCTTGAGGATGGCAGCATTACCTTTTGTGATCATGATACCTTTACCGATTTATGCCGGGGAGGTCATATCCCAAATACGGGCATCGTAAAGGCCATTAAAATAATGAGTGTTGCAGGGGCCTACTGGCGGGGCGATGAAAATAAAACGCAACTTACACGTGTTTACGGCATTTCTTTTCCAAAGCAAAAAGAATTAACCGAGTATTTGGAATTACTCGAAGAAGCCAAGAAAAGAGATCATAGGAAGTTAGGTAAAGAGTTGGAATTATTTACTTTTTCCAAAAAAGTGGGGCAAGGATTGCCTCTGTGGCTTCCAAAGGGTGCTGCTCTGAGGGAACGTCTTGAAAATTTCCTGAAGAAAGCCCAGAAAAAGGCGGGTTACGAAATGGTGATTACGCCACATATTGGGCAAAAAGAGCTATATATTACTTCCGGACACTATGACAAATATGGGGCTGACAGTTTTCAGCCCATTCATACCCCAAAGGAAGATGAGGAGTTTTTATTAAAACCAATGAATTGTCCCCACCACTGCGAAATATTTAATTCTAAACCATTGAGCTATAGGGAACTTCCAAAACGTTTTGCCGAATTTGGGACAGTTTATCGCTATGAACAAAGTGGTGAACTCCATGGGCTTACCCGGGTAAGGGGGTTCACACAGGATGATGCTCACATATTTTGCACACCGGATCAATTACATCAGGAATTTATAGATGTGATTGACCTTTCGCTCTACGTTTTAGGCTCTTTGGGTTTTGAGAATTTTACCGCTCAGGTATCGCTAAGAGATCCGGAAAAGCCGGAAAAATATATTGGTTCTATAGAAAATTGGGACAAAGCGGAAAAAGCAATCATAAATGCTGCTGAGGAAAAAAACCTGGATTATGTTATTGAAAAAGGTGAAGCTGCTTTTTACGGTCCTAAACTAGATTTCATGGTCAAAGATGCTCTTGGCAGAAACTGGCAATTGGGAACAATTCAGGTCGATTACAATCTCCCAGAGCGCTTTGAACTTACCTATAAAGGCAGTGATAATGAGCTACACAGACCTGTTATGATACACAGGGCGCCTTTTGGTAGCATGGAACGATTTGTTGCTTTGTTACTTGAACATACCGGAGGAAATTTTCCATTATGGCTCACACCAGATCAGGCTATAATTTTGCCGGTAAGCGAGAAACATGAAAAATATGCCGAAAAAGTTTTAAATTCATTGGAAAATGACGAAATTCGCGCGCTCATTGATGTTAGGAATGAGACCGTAGGGAAGAAAATACGGGAGGCAGAAATGAATAAAATACCATTTATGCTTATCGTTGGTGAAAATGAAGAGGAACAAAATACAATTTCGGTCCGTAAGCACGGGGGTGAAGACTTGGGAATGCTTAGTCTAAAGGAATTTGCAAACTTGGTCGAAAAGGAAATAAGTAGTACCTTAAAGTCATTTTAAAAAAATTAAGTTTAATTAAATATATCAGTCATAGCAATACGAAGAAGATTTAGGCCCCAACCTCGGAGGGAAAACAAGAATCCTCATAATATCAATGAAAAAATTACATCACCAAGTGTTCGCTTGGTAGGTGATAATGTGGAAGTGGGGGTATTTCCCATTGCTAAAGCAATTTCTCTGGCAGAAGAACAAGGTTTGGATTTGGTGGAGATTTCACCTAAAGCAGATCCGCCGGTATGCAAGATTATAGATTACAAGAAATTCCTCTACGAGCAGAAAAAGCGAGAAAAGGTAATGAAGGCGAAAGCCACCAAAGTAATCGTAAAAGAAATTAGATTTGGGCCCAATACGGATGATCATGATTATGAGTTCAAAAAGAAACATGCGGAAAAGTTTCTTAAAGACGGAGCTAAATTAAAGGCCTATGTTTTTTTTAAAGGAAGATCAATAGTTTATAAGGATAAGGGAGAAATACTCTTATTGAAACTAGCACAGGAGTTGGAAGAATTTGGCAAGGTTGAGCAAATGCCAAGACTTGAAGGAAAGCGAATGACAATGTTCATTGCTCCTAAGACAAAAAAATAAGAAAGAAAAGAAGCGAGATTAATAAACAAATAGGAAGAAAATGCCTAAGATGAAAACAAAATCCAGTGCCAAAAAGCGATTTAAGCTTACAGGTTCTGGTAAAATTAAAAGAAAGCACGCTTTTAAGAGTCATATTTTGACAAAGAAATCTAAAAAGCGAAAGCTTAAGCTAACACATTCGACATTAGTACATGACTCTGATGTTGCGAATATTAAAGGACAATTAGGATTAAAATAAATTGTTCTTTAGGTAATCAGTATTAACCATGGAGTTGGGCTTTTAAAAGTGTTTTTAGAATAATTCTTTGAGCCGCCTGCTACAAAAACAAATGTAAAAAAATGCCAAGATCAGTAAATTCAGTCGCTTCCAGAGCCAGAAGAAAAAAGGTAATGAAGCAAGCCAAAGGTTACTTTGGAAGACGTAAAAATGTCTGGACAGTAGCCAAAAATGCGGTCGAAAAAGCAATGGTATACGCTTATAGAGACCGTAGAAATAAGAAAAGAAATTTCCGTGCACTATGGATCACCCGTATTAATGCAGGGGCAAGATTACATGGAATGTCTTATTCGCAATTTATGGGAAAAATAAAGGCCAATAATATAGAACTAAATAGAAAAGTTCTGGCAGACTTGGCAATGAACCACCCGGATGCCTTTAAGGCTGTTGTGGATAAAGTAAAATAGTAAAAAGAATTCTCGCTTTAAAGCCCTGACTGTTTTAGTCAGGGCTTTTTTTATTCAATATGCTAAAAGTTAACTGCCAATACAGCTAAGGACCAAACTACGACCTGAAGCATTATTTCTGTGTTCGCATAAATATATCCCTTGCCAAATACCCAGATTTAAACGGCCTCTACTAATCGGAATTTGAATTGATGACCCCATTAGAGAAGCTTTTATATGAGCAGGCATATCATCTGAACCTTCATAGGTATGGACATAGTACGGCGCATCCTCCGGCACCAAGATATTCATATGTGCCTCAAAATCTGAACGCACCGTTGAGTCTGCATTTTCATTGATAGTTAAACTTGCTGATGTATGTTTTATGAACACATTTAGGACTCCAATCTTAATTCCCCCTAACTCTGGAAAACTATCTTCAATAGTCTCTGTAATTAAATGAAAACCCCTTTTATATGGTTTTAATCGTATTTCTTTTTGATAAATATTCATCCCGATTTATGTTAGTGTAAAACTTCAAGAAAGTTACTAGTATTTTAAACATAAAAAATACCTTTGTCCTTTACAATTAGAAATATGAATTTATCAACAATTAAAATGGTGGTTACAGACATGGATGGAACACTTTTGAATTCCAGGCATGAGGTGAGCCAACATTTTTTTGAATTGTATGAGGAATTAAAAAAACGGGGAATCCTTTTTGTGGCAGCTAGCGGCCGCCAATACAACAGTATTGCTGATAAGCTTAGTCAAATACAAAGTGAGATAATTATCATCGCAGAGAATGGTGGATTGGTTATACATAATGACCAGGAACTGATTTCAACTCCTTTGGATTCAGTTTCCAAGAATGTAATTCTTGAAATTTTGGGTCAGATTGATGGGGCATTCCCAGTATTATGCGGTAAACACAATGCATATATACTTGGTGACTCCCCAAAATTCATCAATACACTTAAAGAGTACTATACCAAATATGAGATTTTAGACGATCTGCAGAAGTTTGATAGCGAAGTGATAAAGATTGCTGTATATCACTATGGAGGCTCAGAAAAATTCATATATCCAGCTGTGAAACACCTGGAGGGTAAACTAAAAGTCAAAGTCTCCGGTGAAAACTGGGTAGATTTATCTCATATAAATGCGCATAAAGGTTTTGCGTTAAAGCAGATACAGGAACAACACGGCATTGGTCCTGATGAAACTCTGGTATTTGGAGACTACAATAACGACCTGGAAATGCTTGCCCTGGCAAAATATAGTTTTGCTATGGCAAATTCACACCCTAATGTTTTAAAAGCGGCAAATTACAGGACCTTGAGCAATGATGATTTTGGGGTAGAGCATATCCTGAAAAAACTATTAAAAGATAAAAATTAGGTCTTTTGTTTTTTCTTGCGTGCTGCAGGAAATAAAACATTGTTCAAAATAAGCCGGTAGCCGGGTGAATTTGGATGCAGTTCCAATTCAGTTTTAGGATCCCCTACCCTATGTTGATAGTCTTCCGGATCATGTCCTCCATAGAAAGTAAAAAATCCTTTACCCTTAATGCCATGAATATAACGCGCCTCACCATTAATTTTATTTTCCCCCAAGACCAGTACTGTTGCTTTAATTTCATCCCGAGCAAAAGCTGTTGTCTGACCCATAAAACCTTTAACCAATGACGTATGATTCTGGCATAGCATGGTTGGAACAGGGTCCCATTTTGCCGAAAAATCCATCAAGCTAAAATAATCAGTTTCCCGTGCAACATTGCTCCGTTTACTGGTCATATCAATGGATGAAAATTCGTAACGCAATGGGTTTCTCTCTAATGTAAAACTGGTAAAGGCAAAGGTTTTTTTAAAATCCAGTTTGCTTTGATAATTGGCATCTGACGGATCCCCATCAAACATAGGTTCACAAATATCAACCCCATCTGCAGCGAGAGCGATATCAAAACTATCTGTTGCAGAGCACATTGCGAACATAAATCCTCCACCTATTACATAATTTCTTATTTTAAGTACAACCGCTCTTTTCTCTTCTGAAACCTTATTGAATCCAAGCTTTGCCGCCAAGGCTTCAGCTTCTTGCTTCCCTTCAATATACCATGGGGCAGCTCTGTAAGCCCCATAAAATTTACCAAATTGTCCTGTAAAATCTTCATGATGTAAATGAAGCCAATCATATAAAACAAGTTTATTATCTAGTACTTCTTCATCGTAAATAGTGATATAAGGGATTTCTGCATAAGTCAATGCCATGGTTACAGCATCATCCCACGGCTGATTATTCTTTGGTGAGTAGACCGCTATTTTAGGAGCTTTCTCAAGAATCACTGCTTCCTGATTTTTAGACGGACTACTTATCTCATCCAAAATTGCCTGCGCCTGTCCGTCTGACAAAATTTCATAGCTAACGCCCCGAATCTGGCACTCTTTTCTGATACTTTCGCCATCGGGTAATAAAAATGAACCTCCCCTGTAGTTAAGTAACCATTGTACCTTTTGTTGTTTGGTTAATACCCAATAAGTAATGCCGTAGGCTTTTAAATGGTTTTCCTGACTTTCTGCATCCATGGGGATGAGAATTGTAGAAGCACTGGAATGAAAGGACGTCAAGAAAAGAAATAGAATTGGTATCAGAAAGTTGGTAATGGCAGGCTTTCTAAATTGGTGTATGCAGGTTTTAAAAAGGTACATCATTGTCATCCGGGTCTACATCGGAATCCTCATTCATAGTTCTTCCAAAGGCTTCTTCAGCATTAGGAAGGTTTTTTGTAATGAATGGATTATCCCCATCTATATTCATCTTTGACTGAAACTCAAATGGCGAATCAAAGTCATCCAAGTTATCAAATTTACCCAGTTGAGCAATGAACTTTAACCTAATATTATCTAAACCACCATTCCTGTGTTTGGCTACAATAAACTCTGCCTGTCCCTGAGTAGGTGTTCGCTCTTCATCATCCCATTCATCAATTTTATAATATTCGGGACGATAAATAAAGGAAACGATATCCGCATCCTGTTCAATAGCACCTGATTCCCGGAGATCTGACAATATAGGTCTTTTACTACCTCCACGTGTTTCCACGGCCCTTGATAGCTGAGACAAAGCAATTACCGGAACATTTAATTCCTTTGCCAGTGCCTTTAAATTTCTTGAAATGGTTGAAATTTCCTGTTCCCTATTTCCCCCTTTTTGGCTGCCACCCGCAGTCATTAGTTGCAAATAATCGAGGACAATCAGTTTAATTTTATGTTGTGATGCCAGTCTTCTTGCTTTTGCCCTGAGATCAAAAATTGACAGCGAAGGGGTATCGTCAATGAATAGGGGAGCCTTTTCAAGTGCCTTTACTTTTACATTCAATTGTTCCCATTCATGTTTTTCCAATCTTCCTGTTCTAAGTTTCTCAGAAGGTAAACCGGTTTCTGAAGATATCAGCCTGGTGATTAATTGAACCGAAGACATCTCCAAAGAGAAAAAAGCCACCGGAATATTGGAATTGACAGCCATATTTCTAGCCATGGATAAGGTGAGCGCAGTTTTACCCATACCAGGCCGTGCGGCTATAATTATCAAATCACTTGGTTGCCAACCAGAAGTAAGCCTGTCTACCTTATCAAAACCAGAAGGAATTCCACTCAATCCATCCTTATTTGATATTTCTTCAATTTTCTTTTTAGCCTGAATTACAAGGTTTTGGGCTGTTTCAGCAGAACGCTTTAAATTTCCCTGGGTAACTTCATATAATTTTGCTTCTGCGCTATCTAAAAGATCAAAAACATCCGTAGAATCCGTATAAGCATCCTCAATAATTTCACTGGAAATCTTAATTAAACTTCGCTGAATATATTTTTGAAGAATAATCCTTGCATGGAACTCAATATGTGCCGAAGAAGCCACTTTTTGAGTTAATTTTATTAAATAAAAATCTCCACCTACAGCCTCAAGTCGCTCATCTTTCCGTAGTTGGCTAGAAACGGTTAATAAATCCACCGGTTCTGAACTTTCAAACAGTTTAAAGATAGCTTCGTATATATAACGATGTGCATCTTTATAAAACGCATCGGGATGTAAAATGTCAATAACTTCATCCACGCCTTTCTTATCAATCATCATTGCGCCAAGGACAACCTCCTCTAAATCAACAGCTTGAGGGGGTATTTTACCCTTCTCAAGGTTGATGATTGCCGGCTTACCTATTTTATGACCAATAATTGGACTGGGTTTTTCCATGGGTGTAAAAGTATGCAATTAACCTTAAGTTAACTTTAAATAAAGCTTTTCGGATATCAACCGTTAATTAACATTT
>NZ_JBATKE010000049.1:0-1966 GCF_049669105.1 Eudoraea sp. | reverse complement strand
ACAAACCGAAAATGATTTCGGTTTCAAATGGCTCGCCTTGCAAACGCTAATTTCTCGCAATAAATCGAGAGATCCGCACTAAAAGCTCGCCATCCAGAACCCGCCAAATCATAGCCAACACGTTGTAGTACATTATGACCGACATCATATGAAAGGAGAATATTATAAAACAAAAGAGTCTATTGATGAGTATATCAAATTAGCCAAAGATGTTAACGGAAGTCAATTGATTGAAAAACTTGAACAAGTTTTGCCTGTCAATTCAGTTTTGCTTGAAATAGGTTCAGGTCCAGGAACTGATTGGAAAATTTTGAATGAATCTTATAATGTTATAGGTTCTGATAATTCAAGAGAATTTTTGAAGCATCTAATTGCTGAAAACCCAAATGGAGAGTTCCTTGAGTTGGATGCAATCACATTAAAAACTAACAGGAAATTTGATGGAATTTATTCCAATAAAGTAATGCATCATTTAAAAGACAATGAATTAATTGATTCTACTAAAAGACAGTATGAAATTCTAAATTCCGGTGGAATTATCTGTCACTCTTTTTGGAAAGGAAAAGGTTTTGAAATTTTCAAAGGGCTTTTTGTTAACTATCATAATGATGTTAGTCTTAAAAGAATCTATAAAGAATATTTCGAGATTATCTCAATCGAAAGTTATAAAGAGTTTGAGGATGACGATTCCCTTTTGATAATCGGAAAGAAAAAATAACGCACTACAACACCATGTATAAAACATAGCTAGTAAATTCTAAATCAAAGGTTAGTGCTTATTTACAAGCTTCCGCCAAATTTTTAATTTGGCTTTTAAAATGGATAAGATAAAAACAAAATAAAAAAATTCGGCTCTGTGCTAAACTAAAAATGTAGTTCCTTTTTACACGCTACGTTTCATACACAAGACCGTTGTAGAACATATTTAAATTGGAAGTAATGAAACAAATGACAAAAATTATTATTCTGGTTATATTATTAATCGGTTTCCAAAACTTATTTGGGCAAAATAACAAGACGCTAATTGCGGAAACAAATTTATTTGCTGCGATAGCAAATTCGGAATTCGATTTAATTATACGAATAAACATGGACATGAATGATGAGGAAGTAGAGTCCCGAATTGATGTTTTACAGAGTTTTAACGAAGACATTAGAATAGACTACTCACGGGATGAATCTGGAAATATTAAATCACTTTCAAGTTCTGGAGGCAAATCTGCAGGCTCCTGTAGATCCGATGATTTTGGTTTTCTTATAATTTCATTAAAAGATAATCAGTGGAAAGGATGTATGATTTCGGATAGAAAATAAAACTTTTTTGAGTAATCAATGAAATACGTTCTACAACAAAACCTATAATCCATTGCGGTTGGTTTTCCTAGACCACGCCTTTGGCGTGGCAGGCATAAATCCTTAATTTTATGTAATGGCTTGGTTTTGGGCGGAAAAATCAAAATGAATTTTCCCGCAACGAGATCATAGCTGAACCATTGTGTGCAAGTTGAAAAAAAATCGATGAATAAAATACTGATTGCATTATTTACAATTATCTCTTTCAATTGTCAAAGACAAGAAACCGAAAAATACAATCTCGGATTTGAAAATCAAAAAGACGAAAAATCACTGTCCGATGGATGGTTTAAATGGGGGAATTATGAGTTGAGGATAGATGAAAATGCTCATTCGGGTAAAAAATCAGGGAAAATTACATCTGACCAATCTGGGAATTCCTTTGGAAGTATTGCTTACGAAATCCCAGCGAATTACAAAGGCAAATCCATAAGACTTGATGGCTATATGAAAGTTAAAAATGTGGAAAATGGTTTTGCAGGTTTGTTATTAAGAATAGATGGCAAAGAAGGTTCATTGGCGTTTGATAATATGCAAAGACAAAACATAAAAGGAACAAAGGATTGGCAGAAATACAGTATCACTCTCAGCTACCCAGAAGAAGCGGAAACAA
>NZ_JBATKE010000048.1:0-30817 GCF_049669105.1 Eudoraea sp. | reverse complement strand
ATGCCATTTTGAAAATCTTTTCGTAGCATAAATTCAGGATCCGGTTCTTCCTGTACAATATGCCTTATCCCTTTAAGTTTTTTATCCTGTGAAAAATGCGCTAATCTCTTATCTACATCATCCGCTCTAAGATCTACCCAGCCAACGACACCTTTGATAAACTTATTTTCAGCGGCCAATCCAAGCAGGAATTCTGTCTCTGCCTCAGACTGATCTGCCTGAACCGCAACACAGCCATCCACTTCATTGTCTTTTAAGATCGGACCCAGATCTGCAGGGAGAAAGTCTTTCTGAAGGACTTTCATAGAATCATCAATCCAGCCATACCGAACGGGGTCATATTTCCAAAAATGCTGATGGCTGTCAATTACCATTTTGAGTGCGTTTTAAAATGGATCTAACCGTTTAATTTAATAAATCCTCCATCTATTGGAAAATCCGTACCGGTAATAAACGACGCTTCATCAGAACATAGATACACGGCCAGGTTCGCTATTTCTTCCGGCCTGCCCATCCTGCCAATAGGTTGGGTTTGGGACAACCTTTCAAACATTTCCTTTTCCATACCCGGATAATTTTGTTTGAGGTAACCATCAACAAAAGGGGTGTGTACCCTTGCAGGTGAGATGCTATTACATCGTATTCCATAGGATAGATAATCTTTAGCTACAGAATAGGTCATGGTAAGTACGGCACCTTTGGTCATAGAATATGCAAACCTGTCTGATATTCCTACGGTTGCCGCAACAGATGCCATATTTATGATCACTCCGCCCCTTTCTTTCATGTTTTTAATGCAGGCATAAATACAATTATAGACCCCTTTAATATTTACCTGATATACCCTGTCGATATCCGCTTCGGCAGTCAACTCAACATTGCCGATATGGGCAATGCCCGCGTTATTAATCAGAATGTCTATCGGCCTGTCTGCGGATATTCCCGCAACAGTTTTGATAACATCCTTTTGATTGGAAACATCACAGGCATGGGCCTGGGCATCACCTCCTGTAGCCTTTATTTCAGCTGCCGTTTCTTTTGCCGGTTTCGCATTTACTTCCAGAATATGTACCTCAGCCCCCTGCCCGGCCAGTGCCATGGCAATTGCCCTTCCAATACCACTACCACCTCCTGTAACAATGGCTTTTTTATTTGCTAAATCAAATTTCACATCGTTTATTTTATAGTTGCCTAATGCTCATTATTAGTAAGTTTAAACCTTCCTTCGAGCATCTGTATTACATTAATCAATGCTCTGATATTATGATAATTAACCTTCCAGATCTGGGCCTTAACATGTTGAACGGCTTCGGGATTTGAATCGAGGCCTTCGTCATACCATCCGCCATAGGTATGGTCTATCATATATTCATTAATATACTGCCATTGTTTTTCAAATAATTCATAATATTCCTTTTCATTGGGATACAATTGTGACATTAGCAGTAAAGCATTCAGCCCTTCAGCCTGAGACCACCAGATTTTTGCCGGATTTAAGATAGTACAGACATCCGAGTCATCCAAATAATATCCTCCATCAAAAAAACCTCCTTTTTCCATGTCCCAGCCACGGTCTATACCATGATCTACCATCCTTTTAGCGATGACCATTGTAGTGCTGTCTTTTTGGTGATAGAGTACCTGAGCAGCTTCCAGGAGAAGAAATCCCGTCTCCACATCGTGTCCGAATGAAACGTGATCCAGCCAAAAATTTTCTGTTCTGTAAGTTTCCGTTGAATCCTTAAAAGAAACAGGGGTCCAATCTCGTTCTAAATGTAAGGTGAGAAATCCTTTAGGGGTGGTAATTGTATCTCTTATGAGCATTAAAAGTTCTTCGAGACGTTCTTTTAACAAAGGGTTAGGCCATACTTCGTAAAGTGCTGTAAATGCTTCCATAAGATGTATGGAAGAGTTTTGATCCTTCCAGTCCTTTCGGATAAAGTTATCATACTCCTTATCGTTTTCTTCAACATCGAGCATCCAGGAACCATCGAGATGCAAAACATCAAAATAGCCTTTATACATAGGATCATGTGCATGTTCTTCTAACCAATAGAAGGTTTTCTTCGCCAAATTGAGCGCTGTTGAATCTTTAGATATGCCATAGTAGGCTGCCAATCCGTAAATAGCAAAGGCATTGCCGTAGGAACTTTTTGTACTTGCCGCAGGTTTAAGGGAGTCTCGGTCATTTACCAAAAGTGTGTGAAATCCACCGTATTTTGTATCCCACATCTGATCCCTTAAAAAGTGATAGCCATGGGTAGCAATTTTTTCATACTTACTATCGCCATAGAAGGAGGCGAGTGCCGAAGCGGTCCAGATATGACGGGCCTGAGTTACCAGCATTTTTTTTTGTTCACCTTCTTTTTCCCATTTATTATTAAAATCCGGATAAAATCCACCGTTTATACTATCAATTGAGATGGGATACCACACCCTGACCAAATCATCTAGCGAAGTCTTTATTTCCGGTAAGATCTTAGAATTAAAAGTTGTTTTTACCTCCTGGTTTTCTTTACATGAAATAGAAATAATAATAAGAAAACCGAAGACACTTCTATAAAGGACCTTAAAAAATAATGTCAGTTTCATATTTCATTATTCAACGGGAAGGGCACTTAAAACTAATCATATTTTTCCATTTCATCAACAGAAACTGATTGACTTGAAGATGACTGCCGGAAAAGGTTTTTGAGTGGCTTGATTTTTCTTATTAACTTACCTCTTCAAAACGCATGAAATAGAATAATTGTACTCCATCGTAGATATAGAAACTACCGGAAACGGTATTAAAGGCAATAAAATAACCGAGATAGCCATCTTTAAGTTTGATGGTCAAAAGGTGGTGGATGAATTCACCTCACTGGTAAATCCTGAATGTGAAATTCCTTATTTTATTACCGGCCTAACAGGAATTGACAACCATATGGTGCGCGATGCACCAACACTTTTGGAGATTGCTCCCCAGATTTTGGAAATAACACAAGACACCATCTTCGTGGCCCACAGTGTTAATTTCGATTATAACGTAATTAAAGAAGAATTCAGAACTATTGGTATTTCTTTCGTCAGAAAAAAACTCTGTACGGTACGTTTGTCCAGAAGGTTAATTCCGGGGTTTTCTTCATACAGCCTGGGTAAATTATGCACTTCACTCGATATACCTATTACGGACAGGCACCGGGCCCGGGGTGATGCGCATGCTACCGTAATTTTGTTTAGAAAATTATTGGAAACAGAAAACTCTGAGACTGTTTTTGGTTCATTTTTAAATGCCCGCTCTCAAGAGGCAACACTGCCTCCTTCGCTACAGCGGGAAGTATATGAAAGGCTTCCCTCAAAACCAGGGATCTACTACTTTAAAAACAGTAAAGGGGAGAACATTTATGTGGGCAAAGCCAAAAACATTAAGAAAAGGGTCCTAAGCCACTTTTACGATAAGTCTACCAAAGAAGTGCAAATGTGCAGAGAGACTTCAAATATAGATTTTGAACTTTCAGGCAATGAGCTGTTAGCGCTTTTAATGGAATCTGCCGCCATAAAACATCATTACCCTTTATACAACAGGGCACAAAAAAGAAATGTGGTTCCTTATGGGGTTTTCTCCTATGAAGACCGGCAAGGGATAATGCACCTTGCATTTAACAAATTAAGCCAGGTACCGCGCTCCTTAATTACTTTTTACAATACCACAGACTGCCGCCTTTTTATAGAACAAATGTGTATCGCCTTTAATTTATGCCCTAAATATTGCCATTTACAGGAAAATGTAGATTCATGTTCACATTTCAGGGTAGCTAACTGCAAAGGTATTTGCCGGGGTAAAGAAGCGGCAACGGCGTATAATAAAAGGGTGCAGGCTGCAATTGAAAATATGTTGTCCGAAAAACAAACGTATATCATAAAAGACAAGGGAAGAACTATTGATGAAGACGCATTAGTGCTTGTACAGGAAGGTGTATATTCCGGTTACGGATTTGTTCCAAAAAGTGCTGCTGTTAATTCTATTGAAGATATATTGGCATATATTACCCTGCAAAAAGACAATCTGGAAACAACCCGGCTTATCCAAACGCACAGGGTAAAAAACCCAAACTCAATACTGGACTTTTCTTCAGGCTTCCTTAAATCTGCGCAAAAGGTCTGAGGAGCGACTTCAATAAGGAGCAGCTGTGGTAGTGAATCTATTTATATTTATCCATTTCATTGTACATCCGGACAATAAAAAGCAACCAGATCACAAAGATGATGGCAACAACAATGGAGTAAATCAAGATAAAATCCATTATTTTCTATACTTTAAATAGTTCATAAAGCCCAAAATAGTTGGAGCCCAAAAGGCAACAAAGATGGCATCTAATTTGTTTCCGGATAGAAACATATATTCTGAAACAACAATAATGGACAGAACAACCAAAAGTAATAATACATTCATTGCTCCAATCCTTTCAATAAAATTTTTAATCATTTCCTGTAGCTAAAAGTAACTATGAGATGGTTTATAT
This sequence comes from Eudoraea sp., assembly GCF_049669105.1. Classification (NCBI taxonomy): domain Bacteria; kingdom Pseudomonadati; phylum Bacteroidota; class Flavobacteriia; order Flavobacteriales; family Flavobacteriaceae; genus Eudoraea; species Eudoraea sp. The sequence continues at coordinate 26,312 of NZ_JBATKE010000048.1, read as the reverse complement.
ATAAAGAGTTGCTTTATAAAGATCTAAAGCTATAAACTTTTTATCAATATGAGTAAATATGAAGAATAATATTTCATCAGACACCTAAAAAATAAGAATCTGAAGAAAAAGCACTCAATAATCTGCCGGAAATAGTTGTAAACTCAATTTACTTATCTCCTTTTGTCACTATTCATAAGACTTACCAAAACAGCAATCAGTGCAATCACAACAAAGGCAAAAACAGCAATCATTATTATGCCGTTACTCCAGTCAACCAAAGGAATACTTATTAACTTCATATCGCAGAAGACTTATTATTTATTATTTCAATCAGGTTTTTAATGAAAAATTTAAGGTTTATCCACTTTTCTCACCTTGCATGAATTTAAACCAAAAACACCATAAAGCGGACAAAAGCCTGTTAGACTGGTCAATACAAAAACGGCGGCAACCGTTAATAAAATATAAGAAAGCGCCCCCTCAACTACCTCATAGTATAGCAATAAGGCAATAATAACAGCAACGGTAAAGCGAATAATCTTATCGATTCTTCCCATGTTTCGTTTCATAATCCCAAACTTTTAAAAAGGTAAAAAAGCACTTTTCCCTTTAATTTCCGTCTTTAAAAGTAAGATGGGTAACCTACAGAAACCATGATATTAATCATATTACTGCGTAGTGGGGCAGATATAATTAGTCACCGCCATTCCCGCCTTTTTCAGCTCGGCAATGCCTCCTGTGATGTCTACCAAATTGTGTATGCCCCTGCCCTTGAGGATAGAGGCAGCAATAACGGATCTATACCCGCCCTCACAATGGACATAAAAGGTTTCGTTTTTAGGAAATGCAGCCAAATGATCGTTTAATATATCCAATGGGGCATTATTTGCATCAACCAGGTGTTCTGCTTTAAATTCGCTTTCCTTCCGAACATCAAAAATGGGTAAATGCTTATCTTTCAATATCTCTTTGGCTTCTTCGGCGGATAATGCGGTGATGGTGTCTATATCTTTACCCGCTTTTACCCACGCTTCAAAACCACCCTTTAAGATACCTAAGGTGTTATCAAATCCTACCCTGGACAAACGTGTTACTGTCTCCTCTTCCTTTCCTTTCGGGGTCACCAATAATAAGGGTTGTTTAACATCAGCAATCAAAGCACCCACCCAGGGGGCGAAATCGCCGTTCAAACCAATAAAAATAGAACGTGGGATATGCCCTTTTACAAATTCTTCCTGGTTCCGCACATCCAATATAAGAGCCCCGGTTTCATTCGCTGCCAATTCAAAAGCATCCGGCGAAAGTGCTGCCATACCGCGTTTTAACACATCACCTATATCTTCATATCCTTCCTTATTCATTTTTACATTCAAAGGGAAATATTTAGGTGGTGGAAGCAGGCCATCAGTAACTTCATTTATAAATTCCTCTCGCGTCATATTAGCCCGTAGCGCGTAATTCATTTGTTTTTGGTTTCCCAGGGTATCCACAGTTTCCTTCATCATATTCTTACCGCATGCCGAACCGGCACCATGCGCAGGATAAACAATAACATCATCTGCCAATGGCATAATTTTACTCCTTAAGCTATCAAACAAAAGTCCGGCAAGGTCTTCTTTCGTCATATCCGCCGCTTTCTGGGCAAGATCCGGTCTTCCTACATCACCTAAAAACAAAGTGTCTCCGGAAAAAATAGCATAGTCCTTCCCTGTTTTATCTTTTAACAGATAGGTAGTGCTTTCCATAGTGTGACCGGGGGTGTGGAGTACCTTTATTGTTATTTCACCCAGTGGAAATTCCTGACCATCTTTAGCTATGATTGCTTCAAAAGCAGGATTGGCATTGGGACCGAAAACAATAGGCGCCCCGGTTTCCTTGGCTAATGTAACGTGCCCACTCACGAAGTCGGCATGGAAATGGGTTTCAAAAATGTATTTTATTTCAGCTTTATTCTTTTTCGCCCTGTCTATATAAGGAATTACTTCGCGTAAGGGATCAATGATGGCAACTTCGCCCTTGCTTTCAATATAATACGCTCCCTGTGCAAGGCATCCGGTATAAATCTGTTCTATGATCATAACTCTAGTTCTTAATTTTTTTCAAAAATACTGCTTCTCGCTTTAAAATGGGTAACATTAGTTACTGGGTTCATTCCGCTGATAGGCCACTCTTTCATGTTCACCGGTGTGATTCTCTGAATGATCAAAGTGGGCCACCGCCTCTTTTATTTTAACGAACAGGAATTCTTTGGGTAGTACCTTACCTATACCACTCCTGAAAATAATATCCCTTGTCGGACCTATGGCACCGACAATATAGAACTCAATTCCATCATTCCTGATTTTTTTAATGACTTTGGTTAACATTCTGGTAGCTGTAGAATCTATATAATTAATCGCCTCAGCATTTAATATTACTCCTTTCAAATTATCCCCTTTTTTACTCATATACTTAAAAAGCTGATTTTTGAAATAATCCGAATTTCCAAAGTATAATTGGGAATCAAAACGCACAATGAGCAGATCATCCCGTAAAATGACTTCATCTCCAAAGCGTGAAATATTTTTGTAGTAGTCTGAATCCTTTATTTTACTTAATACCGCGAAATGAGGCTTGGAAGTTCTGTAAACCATTAACAAAAGAGAAATTAGGACCCCGGTAAGAATGCCTTGAGTAATTCCGATAAACAGGGTTATCAAAAATGTGAGAATCAAAACAATAAATTCATCTTTTCTATAGATCCATAACCGTTTTGCATATTCCAAATCGATCAAACCATAAACAGATACCATAATAATACTTGCAAGAATTGCATTTGGCAAATAATAAAAAAGCGGCGTAAGAAACATGAGCGTTACCAAAACCAGAAGTACCGTAAACAATCCGGATAGTGTGCTTTTTGAACCGGATTCATCATTTATCGCAGACCTGGAAAAGCTTGCTGAAACAGGGTAGGACTGCAAAAAGGATCCTAACATATTGGCACAACCTAATGCCACAAATTCCTGATTGGCATCAATCCGATCTTCGTCATTCTTCTCTTCAATACCTTTGCCAATTGAAATAGCTTCAAGATATCCAATCAGAGCCAATGTTACTGCAATAGGCCAAAGTTGCATTAGATTATCCATTTCAATCACCGGTAAATCAAACCCAGGCAATCCTTTTGGAATTGTACCAACAATCTTAATACCCAGAGATTCCATATTTAAAAAATACACTGCTAAAATTCCAAGAACAACGATAATAAGAATTGTGGGAATATGTCTACTCCATTTCTTTAAGCCGATAAGTAGCAAAATACCCACTATACCTATGGTCAGATCATAAAAATTCGTTTCCGGAATTTTTTGAAGAGCATTTAGAAAAATTCGGTGAAACTGATTACTCCCTGCCATCTCCACGCCAAGCAGGTGCTTTAACTGACTAAAAATTATAATCATCGCAGCCGCAGATGTGAATCCGCTGATTACCGGTTTAGCTAAAAAGGTAACCAGATATCCCATTCTAAAAATACCTAAAACAAATTGAATGGCGCCCACCATAAAGGCGAGCAAAATTGCAAGAGCAATATAGTTCTCCAAACCCACGATTGCCAAAGTCCCCAAACCTGCTGCGACGAGCAAGGAATCCATGGCTACAGGTCCTATTGCAAGAGCTCTCGAAGTGCCGAACAACACATACACCAATACCGGCATTAAGGAGGCATACAAGCCGTATACCGGTGGTAAACCGGCTATCATGGCATACGCCATTCCTTGTGGAATAAGCACTATAGCTACGCTAAAACCCGCGAGGATATCTTTTGGAAGTTCTTTCCTTTTATAGCTTCGCAGCGTTTGCAGAATTGGGAAAAATTTTCGCATTAATCAAAAGTACTATTTAATCAATAAATGAAAGACTTCCCAATTGCAACTACGTATAAGTAGAAATCAATAGATTATAATTGCTATTGTTTAAAGTAATCTCTTTTGTAGAAAACAGCCAGTTCTTCTGAAAGCACAAGGACCTCCGGTTTGTCTTTACGCAGTATTACCTGCCAGTTATTAAAAACTTCCCAGTTGTCATCTTTAAAAATTACCGGTCCATATTCAGATATAAGTTTCTGTCTAATGCGATCTTCTTCCCCCTTACCGGTTAGTATCCACAAAACATTGAGTTTACCATCCCCGAAACGCGCCTCAAATTTTCTGGGGAAACCGGCATATTCAATTCCAAAACAATCTATTTGCAATTGTGCATTAGGATCACTCCCATCCAATTCCATAGTAAAGGTGAAATCAGATGCTCTTTCTAAGTTGGGTTTTAATTGATCTAAATTACCCCCGAATTTTATAAAATCCGGAATTCTCCCGGAAGTGTTATTTTTTTCTTTCTGTTCTTTGTTGGAAGGCAAATAAGGATTATCCCAGGTGAATAAATTTGGATGCATGGCCTCTTCCGTTAAAACCCAAACTTTGTCCTCTGAAGGTTTGGTGACAATATGATCTTTTGGATAGAATCTATAATCCATATAGTTCTGAACCGTGTCTTTTATTATTGCGGTTATAGCTTCAACCGCATTCCCATGGGCCTGAATATATACCAATTTATCATCAGCAAATGTAAATACCAACTCGGAAATAGTACCGTAATTCGATTTGTAATTACTACAAACCAGATGGGCTTCAAGGTCTTTGGATAAAGGAAAGGTGGGGTTTTCTACTTCAAATAATTCCATTTTATCGGTAAATGGTTTCATTTTGTCCTTTGCACTTTGAAGAGATTCCTGAAGTTCAACCCCATTAAAAAGTAATTCAGTTTGTGCATTGCCCGCACTTGTTATTGTTAAAACCAGAATTGCTGTCAGGATTAATGATAATTTCATCTTTTCGTTTATTTATTTAATACTATTAAAGATGAACTTTCCTGCAACATGTTACAGATTTAATAAAGAAATAAGTCTATAACGCCAGTACTTTTATGTGGTTTCGGCTGAGTTCTATTTTACCTTCTCTCTCCAGGCTTTTCAACAGCCTTGACACGACTACTCGTGATGTATGTAAATCACGGGCCACATCCTGATGTGTGGAATATATAATATCATCATTTGTAACCATTGCTCTGTCTTTAAGATACTTCATTATTCGCTCATCCATTTTCATAAATGCCAAAGTATCTATCGTTTCCAGCAATTCTGACATTCTTGTATGGTAACTATCCAAAATGAATTCTCTCCAGCTTTGGTATTTGGCCATCCACTCATCCATTTTTTCTATAGGAATCATCAATAACTCCGTATCTGATTCAGCAATTGCTCTTATCTCACTTTTACCGCTCCCCAGGCAACAGGAAAATGTCATAGCACAGGTATCCCCTTTTTCAATAAAATAAAGAAGCAATTCATCCCCCTGATCGTCTTCTCTGAGAATCTTTATAGCTCCACTAAAAATCAAAGGCATAACAGTTATTTCCTGTCCAATATCCAATAATCGTTCCCCTTGTTTTATGAGTTTACATTTCCCATTAGCTTCGATCTCATCTAACAATTCCGGTTCAAAAAGATAACCGTAGTGACGTTCCAGCAATACTCTCATTTTTTTTTCAGATTATTTGGATTAATACAGATTCTTAATTTTTATAAACAGCTTATTAAATTATGGAATTAAAGTGACTTTAAAGTTACGGTCTTCATCAGTCAGGTAGTCAAAACCATCATGCAGCTGCATTTGATCTACGGCATAAGGGTAGAAGGTTATCGGCTCAATACATATCATATTCCGCACCTCAGTCCACAACATAAAATGGTTGAAGCCTTCGGTTTTTATGCTTAACTTTTTTTGATCCTTTAAAATAACACTTTGGCAATCAGCCACTTCAAGAGCCCCGCTCCCGGCCGCTAAAATAGAATCCAAGGAAATTATCTGGTCTTTGGCAATTACAGTAGGATTATCTGTATAAAGTTTAAATGCAGGATGATACCCCAGCATAAAGGGCATATCTTTTTCGCCGGAAATCCTGAAACTAATCTCAAGACTATTTTCAGAGAGTTTATAACTCTTGTAGAATTCAAAACTAAAGGGCCAGATAAGTAACTGGGCCGTGGATTTTTCAGGAAATTTAGAGTTCTTTATTACCGTCCCGGCTTTATAAGATTTTACAAATTGAGCCGTTGTTTCTTTACTCGAAAGAAGCTCGTAATCCAATTCACGCAATAATCCATGCTGGTCCTGAATAGCATTCCCCCTTGGAACATGAACCCGGAAACCAGCATCGGCGGTTGGACCGATTACAGGAAACATTTCAGTATCTGAGTTGCGCCATCCCGGACTTCCTTTTTGATGAATATACTCAAAGTCGTTGAACCTGTAACTTACTAATTCACCTCCCTCTATGCTGGCTTTTGCGTTTCCCGAACCAAGATTTACCATGTACTATTGATTGATCAATCTATAAATTAGCACCGCGGTTCTTTTTGTAAGAGCTTCAATGGTGTTCAAATTTACCGTCTCTTCAGGTGTATGTGCTCCGCTTCCCATAGTACCTAAACCATCAAGACAATCGACATAATTAGCCACAAAAGAAGTGTCAGCCGCACCCCTTTTACCCGGATCATAGCCTATTACCTCACCCTGACTCAGATCCAGGCTTACCTGATTTAACTCTGCCAGGAGCCTGTTATTTCCCTCAGTAGGTACCATTGCCGGGTAACTATCTGTAAAACTTACTTTTGCCGATGTCTGAGGCAGGTTGTTTGCCACAATTTCCCTCATCTTATTTCTCGCCTCTTCCTTTTGTTCTTCAGAAATAAAACGCAAGCCTCCCTTTACCATGGCGGTTTGGGAGACTACATTAGTTTTCCCGAAGACCTCTCCCTTGCCAGTAGAAGCATCATAATCAACAAAAGTACCCCCCATAAGTATCCCGGGGTTAAAAGTCAGGTATTCCTCTCCACGAACTTCTTCATAAAATGCATTTAATATTCTTGACATTTCAAAAATGGCACCTGCGCCAACCCGCTCATTAAATATTCCGGAGCTATGGGCGCGCTTCCCTTCAACCTCCAATTCCCATCCGGAAGACCCTCTCCTTGCTACAGTGGCATAATTAAACCCCGTAGAAGTCTCAAAACCGAGTGCAATATCGCTTCGCTTTGCCGCATCAATCAAATCTTTTCTGCTTATTTCCAGAGGTTTTCCAGTGCTTTCTTCATCACCGGTAAATGCTACTATAATCTGAGCATCATTCAGCAAACCATTTGCATGCAGCGCTTTTAAAGCATAAAGGACTATTACATCTCCTCCTTTCATGTCATTTCCTCCGGGTGCATGTGCTGTACTGTCATTGACTCTTGTAAATTCCTGAAAAGGGCTGTTTTCTTCAAATACGGTATCAAGATGGCCAATCAGCAATAGTTTTTTACCCTTTGTACCCTCTGTTTCCGCAAAAAAGTGACCGGCCCTATTCATTTCCTGAGGCATCTCAATCCATTTGGTACTAAAATTCAGGTCTTCAAAGGCATTCTTAAAAACCATCCCTACTTCCTTTACGCCTTTTGCATTTAAAGTTCCGCTGTTAATATTGACAACATTTTCCAAAAAATTGATGGCTTCAGTATTATTGACTTCAACCGTTTTAACCAATTTTCTTTCAACTTTTGAAAGCTTCTGTGCGGTTAATTGAACACAAAAAAAGAGAAATACCAGTACGCTTGTTAATCTTCTAAAATTCATATATGGTTAAATTAAAATCATTTGTCTAAAAAGCCTTGTTCTTTCATCCAGTCATCATTATAAATCTTACCCACGTATCTACTACCATGATCGTGAAAAAGAACCACCACTACATCGTCTTTGTTAAATTTTTCCTTTAGCTGGAGAACACCTTTAATGGCGGCACCTGCAGAATTACCTAGAAACATCCCTTCTTCTTTTGCCAAACGCTGTGTATATACTGCGGCATCTTTGTCTGTTACTTTAGTAAAACCATCTATGATATCAAAATTTACATTTTTTGGCAATATATCTTCTCCAATACCTTCCGTTATATAAGGGTATATCTCATTTTGATCAAATATGCCTGTTTCGTGATATTTTTTAAATACTGAGCCATAAGTATCTACTCCCCAAATTTTAATATTGGGGTTTTTTGACTTTAAAAAGGTACCTACTCCGGAAATTGTGCCTCCGGTACCCACGCCAACTACAAAATGGGTTACTTTACCGTCAGTCTGCTCCCAGATCTCCGGCCCCGTAGTCAAAAAGTGGGCTTTAGTATTGGATGGATTATCATACTGGTTTACATACCATGAATTTGGAATCTCTTCTGAAAGTCTTCTGGCGGTAGAATAATAACTTTGTGGGTCTTCGGGGGCCACGTTTGTGGGACATACATAAACTTCGCTCCCCATTGCTCTTAGAATATCTACTTTTTCCTTGGATTGTTTATCACTAATCACACAGATCATTTTATACCCTTTTACGACTGCAACGAGGGCCAGGCCCATTCCAGTATTACCAGAGGTTCCTTCAATTATGGTTCCTCCCGGCTTTAATTTCCCTTCGGCTTCGGCATCCTCAACCATTTGAACAGCCATCCGGTCCTTTACGGAGTTTCCGGGATTAAATGTTTCATACTTAGCCAAAACAAGGCATGGCAATTCGGCTGTTAATTTATTTATTTTGACCAATGGGGTATTTCCAATGGTTTCCAGGATATTCTTGGCGTAATTCATAGACTATGTAAAGATAGTATTTTCAAGAAGTAGATTTCAGCAATTCATTTTAGGAATCGTTCGAGATTCGGATAATTTTAAATTAGTTCATAGATAAAGCCCCCTGTTAAAGGAAAACAAAAACCTGGCTTTACTATTCAAATTTAATAGCTTTTACCGGAGTGATTTTTGTAATAATAAAAGATGGTATTAAAAGCATCAGCAGACATAACACAAGTACGCCAAGATTTAAAATAACAACTGTGGGGAAATCTATGTGCACCGGAATATAGTCGATATAATACTCTTTGGGATTAGGAAATTTAAAAACCCTGTATGTCTCCTGAAACCAGATAAGCCCAAGACCAAATAGGTTGCCCCAAAGCAAACCAATAGTTATCAGATAAGCAGCGTTGTATAAAAACACTTTACGAATACTCCAATTGGCCGACCCCAGAGCCTTGAGAATTCCTATCATCTGAGTTCTTTCCAAAATTAATACCAACAGCGCTGTGATCATATTTATCCCGCCAACTATAATCATTATTCCAATGATAAGGGCGATATTAAAATCAAACAAGCCAATCCATTCAAAAATTTTGAAATACTTATTCTTTATATTTTGCGTATCCAGATCACTGAGTGTTTTACCGTATATTTCTTTGGTTTTAGCATCAATATCTTCAAAGTTGTAGAGGAAAATTTCAAAGTTACCTACCTGATCTTCCTGCCATTTGTTAACCCTTTGAATGTGACGGATGTCTGTAAAAACATACTTGGCATCAAACTCTTCAAATCCGCTATCGTAGATTCCTACAATCTTAAATTTTCGTTGATTCGGAGTTTTGGATGGATCCTCATCCTTTAAAAAGAATGTAAAGAATTCATCGCCTGTTTTCAATTGGAGCCTTCTGGCCATCAAAGACGACATTAGCACCTCGGTATTTAGTTCTCCCTTAAAGTCAGGCAGTCGCCCGTCCTGTAAATATTCACTAAATACTTCCCAGTTATAATCTTTCCCAACTCCTTTGGCAATAATTCCTTCAAATGTATCCTCGGTTCTTATGATCCCCGCCTTACTTGCAACAGCCTGTATATGTGAAATTCCATCCACAGATGTAAATTCCGGATAAAATTCCTGATTCACCGATACCGGAACCACGGAAACATCAGAAACATTATTATCGTAATTATAGATTTGAATATGGCCATTGAAAGCAGCAACCTTTTCCCGAATCTTGTGTTTTAATCCTACTCCGGTGGCAATAGCAATAAGCATCATTATGATCCCTAATGCAATTGCGGCAATGGCTATTTTTATTATTGGCGCGGATATACTAATTTTATGCTCCTTACCTTTAATAAGGCGTTTTGCTATAAAAAATTCTAAATTCAATAGATGGCTTTTTTATCCAGGTTCAAAAATACATTTTTATTGTGGCTTTTGATACTAACTGCCTGTGGAAACCCGGTAAAAAAAGATAAGGATTCGGCAGCTTTGGAATTCCCAGTTACCAAAAAACTGCAAGATTCAGTTATTATTGTTGGTGCCAATTCTACCGAAGATTACCTCCCATACTTGCGTAAAAAAAAGGTGGGGGTAGTTGCCAATCAGACCAGTATTATTTTTAAGAATTACGATTCAGAAAATAGAGCGAATGAGTCCTTTACACACCTCGTAGATTCCTTATTATCTCTGGATATTGAAATAAAAAGAGTATTCGCTCCTGAACACGGGTTTCGCGGAATGGCAGATGCCGGAGAACATGTAAAAGATGGTACAGACACAAAAACCGGGCTTCCCATTATCTCACTTTACGGTAAAAACAGAAAACCCACTTCATCACAATTAGACAAATTAGATATTGTAGTATTTGATATTCAGGATGTGGGGGTTAGATTTTACACCTACATAGCCACCATGCAATTAGTAATGGAAGCCTGTGCAGAAAATAGTATTCCTGTTTTAATCCTTGATCGACCCAATCCTAATGGTCATTATGTTGACGGGCCAACAATGGAAATTGAACATAAGGGATTTCTGGGCCTTACCCCCATACCCCTGGTCTATGGCATGACCATAGGGGAATATGCCCATATGATTAATAAAGAAGGATGGCTGGAAAAAGGCATCAAGGCTGATTTAACGGTTATACCTCTCAGAAATTATAAACATAATTCAAGTTATAGTATTCCTGTCAGACCTTCACCCAATCTTCCTAACCAGACAGCCATTAACCTCTATCCCAGTCTGGGGCTTTTTGAAGGCACGAATATTAATGCCGGCCGTGGCACAGAAAGTCAGTTTCAAAGATATGGAGCTCCTTTTCTGGACAGCACTGCCTATGATTTTAGCTATGTTCCAAAACCCAACTTTGGTTCTAAAAACCCCAAGCATACAGGAAAAAAATGCTTTGGTAAGGACCTGTCTGCATGGCCCGGAATGAGCGAAGTATCTTTGCAATGGTTGATTGACGCATATAATAATGCAACAGATAAAAAATTGGTCTTTAACCGCAGCGGATTTACCAAACACGCCGGTACGGAAAAACTGCAGCAACAAATTGAAGCAGGGTTAAGCGAAAAAGAGATAAAAAACAGCTGGCGGAGTGACCTGGAAAAATTCAAACAAATACGCAGTAAATATCTCCTTTACAAATAGTCTCTACTTATCTGCCGGCATAGTGGTTGGCTTTCTATACTTGTGGAAAGGTTGCTTAAGCAGACCGGTTACACTTCCATTTTCCTCTTTGTCAGGAAAAGTATCCACACCATACACAATATTATCCCGGTCCAGTTTCATGAAAGTCCCGAAAATGTGATCCCAGACAGAGAAAATATTACCGTAATTGGAATCTGTATAAGGCAGTCTGTAATGGTGATGCACCTTGTGCATATCAGGAGATACAATCACCCAACTTAGCATATCGTCCACTTTTTTTGGTAAGCGGATATTTGCATGACTAAATTGAGTAGCAACAAGAGATAACGATTGATAAAGCATTACTATTCCTATAGGCGTACCCACTATAAATACTCCAATTAAGGTGAATGAAAAACGGATAAGACTCTCCAGTGGGTGATGTCTGTTGGCCGTGGTTGTATCTACTTCGTGATCTGTATGATGAACCAAATGAATCATCCATAGGGGTTTCACCTTGTGTTCAACATAATGTGCCAGATAGGCCCCAATAAAATCCAGAAGTAAAACGCCTAAAATGACATACAGCCATAGCGGAATTTCGGGTAACCAATTTATAATACCGAATTTAGTAGCAGTGACCCAATCGCTGGTTTTCAACAACAAAAAGGCCAGCGCAAAATTGATAACAATTGTCGTAAGTGTAAAGAAGAAATTAGGAAGAGCATGCCTCCATTTCTTATACTTGAAATTAAAAAGCGGTAATGCCCCTTCAAGAAGCCAAAAAAAGGTTATTCCTAAAACCAGAATAAGACTCCTGTGCGAAGAAGGTATGTTTTCAAAGTAGTTTAATAAAACCTCCATAAATGCAAAGTTACTTATTTTCAGATTAATTTTTAACGGGAATACAGTCTTGTAAAACGAACTATTTTGGTAGTTGCCTACAACTTAATTCTCCTTTTCATGTCTTCCACAATGTTATATGCAGCCGGACATATGGCTATATTTTTAAGTGTTAGATTTGTAATCTGTTGAAATTTTTTGCGATCGGTATGGGGAAATTCCTGACAGGCTTTTGGTCTTACGGCATAAATTGAACAATAGTTATCCTTACCAAGAAATGCACAAGGAACTTGCTTAAGCACAAAATCATTGTCTTCATCAATTCTTAAATAAGTTTCTATAAATTTTTGAGGTTTTTGCTTCAGACTTTTAGCTATTCTAACAATATCCGTATTTGTAAAAAGTGGTCCGGTAGTCTTACAACAATTAGCACAATCCAGGCAATTTGTTTTTTTAAATTCTGCCTTGTGTAACTCCTGCATGATATAGTCCAAATTGCGCGGAGGCCTCTTTTTGAGTTTCGCAAAGAACCTTTTGTTTTCCGTTTGCTTTTCTTTTGCCCTTAAGGGTAAGTTTTTAAGTTGTTCTTCCATCAGACGCTATACATTCCAAGGATTAATTCGTTGAGTTTTTTTACTTTCCACTCAAAAAGTTCACTTTTGCAGGTAAAATTACAAATTTAAATGACCAGGGATATTTTTGGCAGGGCTCTGATTGATTTTCAAAATGGCAATTATTCTGAAGATATTATAACTTACTCCTCGCTGGACGAGAAAGACATACTTCCTCTGCCCTATTTATTCCGGGATTATGATACTATGCCCTTAATAGAGCAAAAAGCTTTAGATCTCTGCCGGGGAACAGTATTGGATGTGGGATGTGGGTCTGGCAGTCACAGTCTCTATTTGCAAAATAAAGGGATTGAAGTTACCGGCCTTGATGAATCTATAGGAGCTGTAAGTACAGCTAAGTCAAGGGGTATAAAGAATGTAATACACTCAAATATTTATGATTATTCTGGTATGAAATTTGATACTATTCTATTGTTAATGAACGGTGTAGGAATAGCAGGGCGGTTAAATGAGTTACCCCGTTTATTAGACCATTTAAAAGGATTATTAAATCCCGGAGGTCAGATTTTGGTAGATTCCAGTGATATAATTTATATGTTTGAAGTAGATGATGATGGTGGTTACTGGATCCCGGATAATGGGAACTACTATGGTGAAGTCCAGTTTACAATGGAGTACAAAGGGTTAAAAAGCGCTCCTTTTGATTGGTTGTATGTAGACTATAACCAACTTAAGCAGGCTACTGAGCAGCAAAATTTGAGCTGTGAGTTTCTTTGTGAAGGTACCCATTACGACTATTTAGCCAGGCTTGGAACACCACCATAATAGAAAACTGAAATTAACGTTGTATTTTATACGTAATTTTGTCCTGAAGGAAAATTAAATTTGCTATGAAAAAATTTCGAATACTAATTATATTGCTAACCATTGGTTTGCTCTTAAATTGTTCAAAAGACAGTGACGATACGACAACCGGAGGCATTGACAAATCAGCCAATTTACTGGCCACCGGAGCTTCTGCCAATGATATCCTCTCCAATACCAAATTCACAACCTTATTAATAGAAGCTGCCTATGTTAACGGTTTCAGGCCTACGACAGAGACTATGAATAATTTTGAAGCTTATCTTAGAAATCGAACGTTTAAGGTAAACATTCAGGTAGTATACCGGCAATTGCCTTCGCCTAATGAAGAAACGCTAACATTACAGGAGATAGCCGATCTTGAAAGTGAAAACAGGACAGAATATAATGATGGTGAGACACTTGCTATTTATATTTATTTTGCTGATGCACCATCAGATTCTGATGATGAAGACGCAGGCATTGTAACTCTTGGTGCCGTATATAGAAACACTTCAATGGTTATCCATGAAGATGTGGTGCGTACACTGGCAAATCAGAGTTCACTTATTACAGTTACTGATGTGGAAACGTCTACCCTTAACCATGAATTTGGACATCTTTTTGGTCTGGTTGATCTTGGATCTGAAATGGTGAATTCGCATGAGGACCCAGATTTTGAAAATCATTGCGATGTAGCTGGATGCCTTATGCGAGGCGAATTGCAATTTGGTGGAGGTATGATGGGTATTTTAGAAAAAAGTAAAATCTCCAAAGGTGTAGCAGTTCCCACTTTGGATGCTGAGTGCATCCTTGATCTTCAAAATAACGGGGGAAGATAATTCAATTCTCTTTATAAGCGTTTGCTTGAATCTTTAGTATTTGCCAACCCTGCTAAAGGACATTATCCTTAACATACAGCTTAAAACTTAAGGAATATTCAGATATTTATGGGTTTGTAAGGATACTTTCCATTTTGGATTTTTCATTACATAATCTACAATCATAGGAGTTACCTTATCCCTTACACTCCATTCTGGTTGCAAGTACAAAATACAGCTTTTGCCTACCTTTTTTGCCTGCTCTTCTGCAAAAACCAGATCATTCCTGTTGTAGACAATTACTTTTAACTCGTGAGCCCGCTCGTAAATTGGGGCTACAGGCAGCTTGTTTTTTTTAGGCGACAAACATATCCAGTCCCAATTACCCGACAAGGGGTACGCTCCTGAAGTTTCTATATGTGTATTTAGTCCTTTATTTTTAAGGGCTTCGGATAAAGGCCCCATATCCCACAATAAGGGTTCCCCACCTGTTACAACTATGGTATCAGAAAAATGTGCAGCATTGTGAACAATACTTTCTATTGCAGTTGGCGGATGGGTTTCGGCATTCCAGCTTTCTTTTACATCACACCAATGGCAACCTACATCACAGCCTCCAACACGTATAAAGTAAGCAGCAGTACCTTTGTGAAAGCCTTCTCCCTGGATAGTATAGAATTCTTCCATGAGAGGGAGCATTACCCCTGTGTTTACCAATTCTAAAACCTCCTTATTGATCATCCCGCAAAGATAACATATACAAGATGTTATTTTGATTGTAATTTCCGGAATAAATTCAATTTTTAACGGCTATTACATCTATCTCGACCTTCGCATTTCTGGCCAGGCCGCTGGCGGCAAAAGTTGTTCGTGCAGGTTTCTTTATAAAATATTTGGAATAAACTTCATTAAATGCCGAGAAATCATCCATAGTACTCAATATCACCGTGCATTTAACAACATTGTTTAAAGTTAGTCCATGATGCTCTAATACTGCCTGTATATTCTTAATAGCCTGTTCCGTTTCCGTTTTAATTCCGGGCACAACCATAGTTCTGGTCGAATGGTCCATACCTATTTGACCGGCTAGAAAAAAAAGATTTCCGGTTTCCACTGCATCACTATATGGTGCACTCCGTTTCTTTTCTTCATGAGATTCGTGAAAAGTAATACCTGAATCTTCCTGCGCACTTACCGCTGAACACCAAACTAAAGAGAGAATTGTAAATAATTGTAAATATTTTTTCATTCGATTTTGGTTTTATTGTTGGTTAAAATTACCCTATTTTTATCAAAAAATATACCAAATGGGTACCAAAGAAGAATTCTATGCACATATAGAAAAGGGGTATACGACGAAGGGCGATTTTATAACAATGGGTGCGGCGATGTTAGATGGAGAAACAGTTACCGGGGCCCACGTAAAAATTCCGTTAAAGACCTTGAACAGGCATGGACTCATAGCTGGTGCCACAGGAACAGGGAAAACCAAAACACTGCAGGTAATTGCGGAAAACCTGTCTGATAAAGGAATACCTGTACTTTTAATGGATTTAAAGGGCGACCTCAGCGGGATAGCTCAGCCAAGCCCCGGACATCCTAAAATAGATGAAAGACATGAGAAGATTGGATTGCCTTTTGAACCCAAAAGCTTTCCGGTTGAAATTCTTTCTCTTTCAGAACAAGATGGCGTAAAACTCCGGGCGACAGTTTCTGAATTTGGCCCTATTTTACTTTCCCGTATCCTGGATTTATCTGAAACGCAGGAAGGAATTGTAGCTGTAATTTTTAAATATTGTGATGATAACAAACTTCCTTTATTAGATCTGAAAGACTTCAAAAAGGTTTTGCAATACGCTACAGGCACTGGCAAAAAAGAGTTTGCAAAAGAATATGGAAGAATTTCAACAAGCTCAACAGGAACTATATTAAGGAAAATTATAGAATTGGAACAACAGGGTGCCGATTTGTTTTTTGGCGAGAAATCCTTTGACGTGGAAGACCTTACGCGTATTGATGAAAATGGAAGAGGTTATATAAATATCGTTCGCTTAACAGATATACAGGACAGACCTAAATTATTCAGCACATTTATGCTGAGTTTATTAGCAGAAATATATTCCACATTCCCGGAACAGGGAGACAGTGACAGACCTGAACTGATTTTCTTTATAGATGAGGCTCATTTAATTTTTAAAGAAGCTTCAGATGCCTTGCTGGACCAGATAGAAAGTATTGTAAAACTAATTCGTTCTAAAGGTATTGGGCTTTATTTTGTTACCCAGAATCCTACAGATGTTCCAAATGCAGTACTCGCGCAATTAGGCCTGAAAGTACAACATGCACTGAGAGCCTTTACCGCCAGAGATCGCAAGGCCATTAAACTGACGGCAGAGAACTATCCTATCTCAGAGTATTATGACACCAAAGAAGTACTAACTTCACTTGGCATCGGGGAGGCACTTATTACCGCTTTAGATGAAAAAGGAAGGCCTACCCCCCTTGCAGCTACAATGCTGCGTGCCCCCATGAGCCGAATGGATATTTTATCTGATAGTGAATTAGATTCCGTAATTAATCAATCGAAATTGGTAAAAAAATACAATGATGTTATTGATAGAGAAAGTGCCTATGAGATCTTAAATGAAAAAATAGAAAGGGCAGAAAAGGAAGCAGAAAAAGAGGCAGAAAAAGAAAAAGAATATCAAACCCGAAGAACATCCACAAGAAGAACAACAACTCGGAGAAGCACACGTCAAAATCCGATTATAAAAGTATTGACCAGTGCAACCTTCATTCGTGGGGTTCTGGGCGTTTTAAAAAAAGTTATGCGATAGTAAAATATGAAAAAACTTCAACTTACATCTGTTTTAGTAATAGCACTGATCTTAATAAATTGTAAAAATGAAAGGGATCCGGACTTTTTGATTAACAATTTGCAAGTTGGAAAACTAATGCGAACAAGTCCTGTAAGTGAACTGGAAACTATTTATAGCAATGATTCAATAGTCAGGGATACCTTGCTGCCCACTTTAGTATCCAATGCTAACACTATAAAAGTCTTTGAAAAAGGGGGACAGCACTTGCTTACCTTAACCCCAAATGGAGATAGTATTCCAAAAATTGGGATAATACGTGTCTTAGACCCCAGATTTAAAACAGAAAATGGAATTGGGCTACAAAGCACATTTAAGGAAATTAAAGATAAATGCGTCATAAAGAAAATAGTAACCTCCTTAAATAACGTAATTATATTTATTGAGAATAGCGATGTGTATTTCACCATAGATAAAGAAGAATTACCTGCAAGTCTGCGCTATGATACCAGTATAAATATTGAAGAGGTGCAAATACCCGATGATGCGAAAATCAAATATTTGATGATTGGTTGGGATTGATATTTACCCGTGTTTCCTTATCCGGGATATTAAATAATAGTTATTGTATTGAATATGATCTAAACGCCAAAAATATTGATAATTGGCCAGAGTATCAATGAGGAATCGCAGTTTTTTTGCACCCATCCGGTTAATTTGATACTAAAAATGAAAAAACTAATAAATCGCCTTCTTGCCCTTTCTTATGGCGCCTATTTTAATATCCTTGCTCTTTTTTCAAAAAAACTGGTAGGAGAAAAGGCATTTACCCTATTTAGTTCACCCCGAAAAGGTAAAGTGCTTCCCTTACAAGCTTCCTTTTTAAAAAAAGCCGAGGATATAATGATTGAAGTGGGTGGTAAACAAATACAAACTTATTCCTGGGAAGGAACTAAAAAAACCGTTTTATTACTTCATGGTTGGGAGAGTAATTCATTTCGCTGGCGTAACCTGATACGTTTTCTGAGTGACGAAAATTTTGCTATAGTTGCGTTTGATGCACCTGCCCACGGGAATTCATCGGGTGGAATATTCAATGTCCCGTTATATGCGGAATGTGCGCAACATATCGTAAAACATTATAAACCCACTTTTATAATTGGGCATTCCGTTGGAGGTATGACAGCCTTGTATCACCAATACATTTATCCACATAATTCCATTCAAAAGATCGTAACCATCGGCTCCCCATCTGAACTTTCTGAACTTATGGAGTACTATCAAAATTTGTTAGGTTTCAACAACAATGTACTTTCAGCCCTGGACGATTATTTTCAGGCACATTTTGGATTTGAAATTCAAGATTTATCCATTTCCCAATTTGTACAGAAGATTCAAATTGAAGGATTGCTAGTACATGATATAGAAGATCCGATAACTCCCTATCATAACTCAGAAAAAGTACATGCTAACTGGAAGAACAGTAAACTTATTAGTACCCGTGGATTAGGTCATTCCATGCATCAGGACAATGTAAATAAACAAATTATAGATTTTTTGAAATCAAAGAAAAGGGCTAATTTTACCACTTAAATCATTTCCTATGCCAACTATTTCACCATTTCACATCGCGATTCCTGTGCATAACCTGGACGAATGCCGAACTTTTTACAGAGAAGTCCTTAATTGTGAGGAGGGCCGCAGCAGCGATCATTGGGTTGACTTTAATCTTTTTGGACATCAGTTAGTAATTCACTACAAGCCAAAGTCTAAAGATGAGTTACATTCTAATCCGGTGGATGGCAAAGATGTTCCGGTACCTCATTACGGAGTAGTATTACCCTGGGATACTTTTCAAACTTTTGCCAAAGAATTAGAAGCTAAGGGAATACAGTTTATTATTGAACCTTACATACGTTTTGAAGGCCAGGTTGGAGAACAAGCCACCATGTTTTTTTTAGACCCCGCAGGTAATGCCCTGGAGTTTAAAGCATTTAAAGATATGGGGCAATTGTTTGCCAAATAGGCCAGCTTTCCTATTACTTTTTTTTATACCTGTACCATAACCAGATGATGAGCGCGTATATTACTCCAAAGACTACGCCCCCTTTTAATTCATTAAAAATGGCATTCATAGAATAGTCTTTTCCTAAAATCACAGAAAATAGCGTATAGAAAAAAATGGCGGCCAGTACCTGGCTGGTAAATTTCTTTTTATCCATCTCTAATATTTTTATTGTGACCATGCCGTGGGTATTCTGTCCCACCTGTGTTTTCTTAGTTCTTCATAAAGTTCTTTTGGCAGTCCTATCCCATCACTGGTTTCAACATTGGACAATACATTTCTTTGCTTTCGCATACCAGGTATAATAGTGCTCACATCAGAATTCATTAAAATAAATCGCAATGCCATTTCGGCCATGGTCATACCTTCAGGAATGAGTGGCCGCAGTAAATCTGCCTTGTCTGCGCTGGCATTTAAATTTTCAGGCACAAAATAGGTTCCGCGCCAGTCGCCTTCAGGAAAGGTAGTTTCCCTTGTAATATTGCCTGTTAAGGTGCCCTCGTCAAAGGGGACCCTTGCAATCACAGCTATATCAAGGTCTTTACATAAAGGAAATAAGACATCCTCAGGAGCCTGGTCAAAAATATTATAAATCACCTGTACAGCATCGAACCATCCTGTCTTTAAAGCCGCTATTCCGTTCTCCGGCTCCCATCTGTTTGCACTTATCCCCATAGCGGCAATTTTACCCTCTTTTTTTAAATCCTCCACCGCTCTTTTCCACTCTTCCCTATCTGTCCAACCATCATCCCATGTGTGAAACTGCATAAGGTCTATCTGTTCCAATCTCAAATTTTTCAATGTTTTATGAGTATAGTCAAAAACGTGTTCTGTTGGATATGATTCTTCAAATAAATACTCGGGTTTTGCCGGCCATTTAAAATTTTTAGGTGGTATCTTACTAGCTGTATATAGTTTTGTGTCAGGATGTCTCCGAATAAGCTGACCTAGTAATCGCTCACTATGCCCTTCGCCATATCCCCATGCCGTATCAAAAAAGTTAACTCCATGTTCAACGGCAAGATCCAAAGATTTTGCAGAAAGGATATCATCAGATTCAGTCCATCCTCCTATTCCCCACATTCCGTAACCAATTTCACTTACCTTCCAGCCTGTGCGTCCAAATAATCTGTAGTTCATAAGGCCAATTTTTATCACCTAAATATAATGTTTTCGGAGAATACTATTCTGCTCTTTAAAAAAAAATGCCAAGGTGAACACTTGGCATTTTCTTAAATGAATTCCTATAGTGATTAATTATTTCTCATAATCTTATGAATTTCCGCTTCCCCATTATCAAATGTTAGTTGTAAAAAATACAAATCCGATCGATTACGTAATTTAGAAAGATCGATGTTTACAATGGAATTTCCCTGTATGTTCTTTTTGGGAATCTGCATAGAAGCACCGTACATGTCGTAAACCGTGGCCTTCAAAATTGATCTGGTTTCCAAAACCATGTCGACGGCAATACTATTCACAAATGGATTTGGATAAATTGTAAGAGCGTTACTGGTATCCGATCCTAATTCTGGTGAATCATCCCCGGATCCATTGGAGCTATTATCGGCCATAACTTCCCGATTTATTTTTCCATTCCAGCCCAAGTCGTTATAAATGGCTAAGGTAATCTCCCCTGGATTTTCGTAAGCCAGACCCCTAGCTAGAAAGGGAACCATCAGACCATTGGGAGCCCCTGCATAGGTCAAAAAATCTAAGTGAGAATAACTAGACCCCGGTAACCAAATATCCGTTAAGCCCGGGATTTCTCCAAAAACATCTGAATCAAGCACAGTAAACAATTTCGCTCCTTTACCATTTGTTGCTTTTTTTATTCGGGGTCCTTTTACCGTTAACGGATCTCCCAAAAGCACATCCCCGAGTTCTGTGGTAAAATTACCATAACGATTGTCTTTGAGTATCGATTTCCCGTCGGGTGAATTAGCAAGCCGGTCGTATATAGCCGGATATACAGGGTTCGGTATCCCAAAACCGTAATCGCCTATTCCCGTTGCATTATCTACGAACATTGATCCAAAAAATCCTAATCCATGGCACAATTCGTGAAGGACCACGGTGCGAAAATCAAAATCTTCTGCAGGTGTATTTGCATCTGTTCCAAAATACCAATTGGGGAATACGGTACTGAAATTGGCAACAATATCGAAATCCACAGGTGAGAGATCCTCACCAGCAAGTTTATCGGCAAGCGCGTTACCATACCAGGTATCGCGTTCTAAGCCGGGAACATTTGCAAAAACAAATGTGGGTCCTGCAGAACCCAACACGCCTTCATCCAGAGGGGAAAAAAGAGCAAGCACAAAAATAGGTACATCTGAGGTAATCTGAGAAGCCCAAATATCTACAGCAGACTGAAATGCCGTAGTTGCAATATTAAAATCTTCATCAGAAAATGCTGGATCAAGATTAAGATAAAACACGAATATCTGAGCACCATCTTGTCCTTTTTTACCTTTGCTTTGCTGAATCTTACCATTTGAACTCATCATGGATTTGGAAGAACCCATGGTATGGTGCTTATTGGCCACCTGATCGTTCATGTGAATTACACATTCAATTTCGCCTCTATTATTGAGGGTCAACTGACTGACAGGGCCGGGAAGTTCCTGACTCACCTGGCCGTAAATGGTGGGGCTCAGCCCAATAAGGGCTAAAACCAAAATGCTTGAAATTAAATTTCTAATGTGTGGAGTAATAGTTTTGTCTTTCATATATTTTATGTTTTATAACAATTTAACACAAAATATAAATATTTAAAAAAAAAATCGTCGAGTGTACCTTATTAAAAAAAAAATTAAATCCCAAAGTAACTTCTTCTACAATAAACCTCAGCCGAGACAGGATAAACATTATTATTCCTGTTGAAGAGATCCAAAATTTCAACTTGTTCACTGCCAAGGCTGGCGTAAAGAAAACAGCTTTATTCTACTAAAGAAAAACAAAGAAGGTAAATGCTTTTGAAATTAGGGATAAATCCAACTATTAAGATCAGCTCCTGCGGGAGCACTTTCTGCAATTCGTTTCATGATCTTAGGAACATACATGCTGTTATATCTTAGCCTGGAAATATGGTTGGGTTCCATTGGGTCCCCATTCCAGCAGTGTTCTGCCCTGTCACCATATAAAACTTCCCCATCATAATACGGATCTGACGTATTTTCAAGGAATTCCTCCATTTTATATACCGCGTTGTTTAAATAATAGTTATCCATATCCCCACAGTAAATATTAATCTTACCTTTTAACTTCTCGCCCAGCTTATCCCAGTCCCGCTCCAGAATATGGCGGAGGTCATAATTCTCTTTCCAGTAATTTGCTACTTCAGGATTTATAATTCCAGTCTTTTTGTCCCATATACGCTCAGGATAGCCCTCTTTTCCCTGAGGGGAATAAGTGGCTTCCCAAATATCCCATTGCTGACCGGAGCGCGATTTATCTCCCAAAACCAATTCCAGATGATTCTCGTCACGTACAGTAGATTGAATCTGACCTAAATAGTCTCTATGAGCAGGTACTTCGAGCATTTTATGGTCACTCCTGTAATAATATGCATTTTCATCTTCATATATATTTGTAAGGACATAGGCACTAAAATCAATTGGATCCGGACAGGCCGCAAAACACCCGTTATATTCTTCCGGATATTTAACCTGAACCGCCAGTGCCTCCCAGCCTCCAGTAGATCCTCCATATAAAAAACGTGACCAGCCTTCGCCTAAGCCCCGGAACTCTTTTTCAATATATGGAATGAGCTCATGGGTTATGGCGTCGCCATAAGGACCCTGACTGGCAGAATTCACGGCATATGAATCGTCATAGTAAGGAGTAGGATGTTGTATTTCAATGACCAGGAACCTCGGAAAATCGGGTTCGTTCCATCTTTTATAAAAATCGTAGGCTTCTTGTTGCTGCAGGATATTATAACCTGAAACCTTAAAGCGCTCCGCATAATCCGGCTCAAGGTTTGGATCTGGCGGAACAGTTCTGAATCCCCCAAAATCATTTGGAAAATGTCCGTGGAATATCATAAGCGGATACTTTGCTTCCGGATGCTCATCAAAACCCTTTGGAAGCAGGATATGAGCACCTAAATAGATATCCCTTCCCCAAAACTCAGAAAGTTTTTCGGAACGCATCTTAATGTGTTTTATCCATTCGGTATCTTCAGGTTCCTCAATAGGTGGAATCACCTGATCCATAACTACCGTTATTTCCAGATCTCCATTTTCCGGGATAGTAACTTTAAATGGTTTGCTGTATAAATTACCGGGAGACCTGTTCCATTTCTGCCCTTCTCCATTATCCATGGGTAATTTTACCGTATGACCAGTGCTTAAATTAAATGTTTCATAAGTATGTAATAAGGCCTGTACCCAATATTCACCCGGTGGTAATTCTGCTAAACTGGTGTAAGGAAATCCAAAGTTTGAAGCATCAAAAGTCTGTTCGACATCTGGTACCATTCCGTCTACATTCATCCCAAATACCACTTGAGTCTTAAGCCCGCTATTTATCTGGAAACGCGGTTCAGCTTCATCATTTGTAGAGAGCATAAGTAATAATCGACCATCTTGTGCCCTGGAACTGACATTATCAGAGAATGAAACTTTAATAGCGATATTGGATGTTTTTTCTTCAGCCGATTGACATCCCGACAAGCAAATAATTAGAAAACTAAGAAAAAAAACAGGTTTGAACATAGAAGTTGGATTTGCGACAAAAGGTACTCATTTCCCTTAAATCATCAAATTTCTCTTCCCATTATTCTGGCCAGATTAAAAGAAATTTAGTTAGTTTTTTTGAGTACGCCTTTTACGGGCCAGGAGTGTATTTTGCAGAAGCATTGCAATAGTCATAGGCCCCACTCCGCCGGGAACGGGTGTAATATAAGATGCTTTTTTACTAACAGCCTCAAAATCAACATCACCTGTTATATAATAACCCCTCTCCTTGCTCTCATCGGGCACCCTGGTGATGCCAACATCAATAATTACAGCTCCTTCCCGTACCATATCTTCAGTTAGAAAACCAGGTACTCCCAGGGCAGAAACGATAATATCTGCCTGTAAGGTTAAGGCCTTAATATCTTTAGTCCTGCTATGGGTTAAGGTTACAGTGGCATTCGCAAATTTGCCTTTCTGACTAAGCAATATACTAATAGGCCTGCCAACAATATGGCTGCGACCGATAATAACGGCATGTTTCCCCTCAACAGAGACCTCATACCTTTTTAATAATTCCATGATACCAAATGGAGTAGCCGGTATAAAGGATTCCATATCCAGGGCCATTTTACCAAAATTTGCGGGATGAAAACCATCAACATCCTTATCGGGATCTACCGCCATTAACACTTTTTGTTCATCAATGTGTTTAGGCAAAGGCAATTGCACTATATAGCCATCTATTTCCGGATCGTTATTGAGTTCATTTACCAGGTTTAATAATTCCTCTTCTGAAGTGTCTTCAGGTAAATGTTTAAGAGTAGATTCAAAACCTATACGCTTACAGGACCGTACCTTGCTTCCTACATAGGTGAGGCTGGCACCGTCATTTCCAACAAGTACCGCAGCTAAATGGGGCACTTTTTCCCCCCGTAATTTAATTTCGCCTACCTCAGCGGCAATTTCGTCTTTAATTTTATTTGCAATTTCTTTTCCGTTGAGAAGGGTCATTTACTTAATAGTTATTGGTTTAAAACTGTTATTTCATATTCTGCATCATCTGCATCATTTTTTTGCCACCACCACCTTGCATCATTTTCATCATTTTACTCATTTGGTTAAATTGCTTCAGCAATTGATTTACTTCCTGTATAGTTCGACCACTGCCTTTGGCGATTCTCTTTTTCCTGTTGGCATCAAGTTTAGATGGATTGGATCTTTCATCAGGAGTCATTGAGTGAATAATGGCTTCAACATGTTTAAATGCATCATCATCTATATCCATTCCTTTTAGGGCCTTACCTGCACCTGGTATCATCCCCATGAGATCCTTCATGCTACCCATCTTCTTGATTTGTTGTATCTGTTTGAGGAAATCATCAAAACCAAACTTATTCTTGGCAATTTTTTTCTGAATTTTACGTGCTTCTTCCTCATCAAATTGCTCCTGGGCTCTTTCTACCAAAGAAATAACATCACCCATTCCCAGTATTCGATCGGCCATACGCGCCGGGTGGAAGACATCTATAGCATCCATTTTCTCCCCGGTACCAATAAATTTAATGGGTTTATCAACTACAGATTTTATAGAAATAGCCGCACCACCACGTGTGTCTCCATCCAGTTTGGTTAGAATAACACCATCAAAATTTAGCACATCATTAAATGCCTTTGCTGTATTCACCGCATCCTGACCTGTCATGGAATCAACCACAAAGAGGGTTTCCTGCGGATTTACGGCATCGCGGATGTTGGCAATTTCAGTCATCATCTGCTCATCCACAGCCAACCGTCCTGCAGTATCAATAATTACAACATTGAAGCCATTACTTTTAGCATGGGCCAGTCCGGCCTTTGCCAGAGCTACCGGGTCTGAATTTTCCTTATCTGAAAACACCTCCACTCCTATCTGATCTCCTACAATATGGAGCTGATCAATGGCCGCGGGCCTGTAAACATCACAGGCTACCAATAAAGGGTTTTTAGTTTTTTTCTGTTTTAGATAATTCGCAAGTTTGCCTGAAAAAGTTGTCTTACCAGATCCCTGAAGACCTGCCATAAGTATAACTGATGGATTACCGGAAAGATTAATGCCTTCTGCATCCCCACCCATTAATTGGGTAAGTTCATCCTTAACAATTTTGACCATCAACTGGCCAGGTTGCAGGCTTGTTAAAACATTCTGACCTAAGGCTTTTTCCTTTACTCTATTTGTAAATTCCTTGGCAATTTTAAAATTAACATCAGCATCCAGGAGAGCCCTTCTTACTTCTTTGGTGGTCTCTGCAACATTAATTTCGGTAATCTGTCCATGCCCTTTGAGGACATGTAATGCTTTATCCAGCTTATCAC